>DASQAT010000059.1 GCA_035635555.1 Candidatus Dormiibacterota bacterium | reverse complement strand
CCGGGGGGTATCCGAGGGCGCGCCGCTGAACTCGTACAACGAGCGTCTGCTTCAGGCGCTGAACGACACAGGCGACGTGTTCCTGTCGCACACGAGCCTGGGAGGTCGTTATGTCATCCGCCTCGCGGTCGGGAACATCCGCACCACTGAGACCGAGGTCCGCCGCGCCTGGGACCAGTTGAACGTGCTGTCGCGCTCGATCTGAACGTACAAGTCGTCACCCGCATGTTCCTGACCGGTTCCAAATCTCCGTGGTTAATGAGCCCCGAGATTTGATCCATCCTTTCTCCCAAAGCAAGCAAGGAATCGAACAAAAAAGTGTCATAACGGAGAGATTTCCACTTGACGAAACAGTGAATTCGGGGAACCTTAGAGACGCTCGGACAAAACTGTCAGCCACCTCGTCTTGGTTCTACCCAGGGGTAATTTCGCCCGGGTCAATTCGCGTTCGGAGGGACATCCGATGAGAAAAATCGTACGTGTGGGGTCCTCTCTACTCTTCCTCGCCGCCCTGCTCTGCGGAATAGGGTGGGTCGCGGCCACGGCCGCGGCGGGCGGCCCGGCTCCGGCAGCCGACGCCTCGGCCTTGATGGTCCCCGGAGGCGGGCATCCTGCCTCCGTTGACCCCGCGCTCGTGCGCGCCAAGGGGGAGGTCGACGTCGTGGTCCGGCTGATCGACGCCCCGCTCGCGGTCGCGCATGGTCGCAACGCCAAGCAGCAGGGCGGCGCCCTCAACCCCGGCCAGCAGCGGGCCTATCTGAAGGAGCTCGCCCAGAAGCAGGACGGGCTGATGGGGCAGGTCCGCGGCCTCGGCGGGCGCGAGCTGGGTCGCGTGAGCAAGGCGCTCAACGCGGTCATCGTGAGGGTCGACGCGTCGCGGATCCCGGACATCGCCGCTCTTCCGGGCGTCGAGGGAATCCGTCCGGTCATCGATTATCAGCTTGATCTGAGCGACACCGTTCCTTACATAGGGGCGTCTGCGGTGCAGGCGGCCGGCTTCAACGGCACGGGAATCAGGGTGGCGGTCCTGGATTCCGGGATCGATTACACCCATGCCTTCCTGGGCGGTGCGGGGACGGCGGCGGCCTACACGGCGGCCTACGGCACGACCACGTCCGATGCGAGGAACACCACGACCGACGGGCTGTTCCCGACGGCCAAGGTGGTGGGCGGGTTCGATTTCGTCGGGGAAGTGTGGCCCACGCCGAACGCCGCGCTCTGCGGCCTCGACGCCAGCGGCAACCCGCGGACCTGTCTCCTGCCGGATCCCGACCCGATCGACTGCGGACCGGCGGCGATTCCCGCGCCGTGCGCCGGGAGCCACGGTACGCACGTGTCCGACATCATCGCCGGCAACGACGGCGGCTCGCACAAGGGGGTCGCTCCGGGCGCCAGCCTCTATGCCGTGAAGATCTGCAGCTCCGTGTCGAACTCCTGCAGTGGCGTCGGGCTGCTCGAGGGGATGGACTTCGCCCTCGACCCCAACGGCGATGGCGACATCTCCGACGCTGTGGACGTCGTCAACATGTCGCTCGGTTCGGCTTACGGCCAGAAGGAAGATGATCTGTCCGCGGCCAGCGCCAACGCGGTCAACCTCGGCATCATCGTGGTGGCCGCGGCCGGCAACAACGCCGACCGCCCCTACATCACCTCGTCGCCCGCCTCGACGCCCGAAGTCATCAGCGCGGCGCAGACGCAGGTGCCGAGCGCGACCGTCTACCCGCTCGTCATCAATTCGCCCGCCTCGATCGCCGGGACGTACGCCAACGCGTCCACGGTCGACTGGGCGCCGATCGGAGCCGGCTTCACGAGCAAAGAAGTCGCGTTCGTCGGCCGCGGCTGCCCGGGGGATCCATACCTGGCCGATCCCGCCGGCAAGGTCGCCCTCATCGACCGCGGCGTGTGTGCCGTCAGCCTCAAGGTCAACCGGGCTGCCCACGCTGGAGCGGTCGGTGTTCTGATCGGTCTCGTCGCAGCGGGCGATGCGATTTCCTTCTCGTTCGGGGGAGGCGACATGTTCGTGCCGACCCTGGTCATCACCCAGAGCACGTCGAACCTGATCAAGGCCAACCTCGCGGCCCCGGTCGTCGTGACCGTCTCGCCCGCCTTCACCGTTCCCCTCGTCGGAAGCATGGTCTCCTCTTCGGCGCGTGGTCCGAGCATCAGCTACCAGGCCGTCAAGCCGGATATCGGCGCTCCGGGAGCTTCCGTGTCCGCGGTTGCCGGCTCGGGGACCGGACAGGAAGCCTTCGGCGGGACCTCGGGCGCCACACCCATGATCGCGGGCTCGGCGGCGCTCCTCCTGAACGCCTATCCGTCGCGCACGCCTGCCGAGATCAAGTCGCTCCTGATGAACACGGCGGAGACGAACATTACGACCAACCCGGCCCTGCAGCCGGGGGTTCTCGCGCCGATCAGCCGGATTGGCGGCGGCGAAGTGCGCGTCGACCGGGCCCTGAACAGCACGACGGCCGCCTGGGACGACGACGACAACACGGGCAGCCTGTCGTTCGGCTACAGCGCCGTGGCGTCGCCGACCACGCTCAACAAGACGGTGCGGGTGCGCAACTACGGCGCCACCGCGCGCACCTACTCGATCACGCCCAGCTTCCGCTATGCCGACGATGCGGCCAGCGGCGCCGTGACCCTGACCGCCCCCGGCAGCATCGTCGTCGCGGGCAACGGCAGCGCGACGTTCCGAGTGAGGCTGAAGATCGATCCCACCAAGCTGCCGGTCTGGACTCTCAACGGCGGTGCCAGGGGTGGTGACGGGTTCAGGCTGCAGGGGGTGGAGTTCGACGGCTACATCGGCATCGCCGATGCGACCGACAACATCCACGTCGCCTGGCACGTCCTGCCTCACCGCGCCGCGGACGTGAGCCCGGCATCCACCAGCGTCACGCTGTCCGGCGGAGCCGGCACGCTGAGCCTCAGCAACGCCGGCACGATCGGCGGCCGGGCGGACGTGTTCTCGCTCATGGGGACGAGCGGCAAGATCCCCAAGAAGTTCCTGCCCAATCCGGGGGACAACTTCGCGGTCGTCGACCTGAGGGCCGTCGGCACGCGCCTGGTGGGGATCGGCGGCGGCAACTTCGGTGTCCAGTTCGCCGTCAACACCTTCGGCGCGCGGCCGCACCCGAACTACCCGGCGGAGTTCGACATCTACATCGACAAGAACCGCGATGGGGTGTTCGACTTCGTCGTGTTCAACCTCGAAAACGGTGCCTTCGGGTCCACGGGCCAGAACGTCGACGCCGTGTTCAACCTGGCAACGGGCACCGCGTCGATCTTCTTCTTCACCGACGCGGATCTCGACTCGGCGAACGCCATCCTGACGGCGCCTCTTGCGGCGATGGGCATGACGCCGTCGACCCAGTTCGACTTCTCGGTCTTCGCGTTCGACAACTACTTCACGGGCGCCCTGACCGATTCGATCGAAGGGATGACCGCCACGCTCGACACGCCGCGCTTCGTCGGGTCGGGCATCCCGGCCACCGGCGTGCCGGCCGGCGGCAGCAGCACCCTCACGATCAACGCCATACCGGGTGGTGACGTCGCTTCGCCGTCCCAGTCGGGGCTGCTCCTCATGTACCGGGACAGCAAGGGCCAGCAGGAGGCCAGTCCGATCCTGGTGTTCTAATCTCTAAGCGGTAACGGCCGCGCCGTTGCCGTCACTTTCGGTTTTTCGCCTCGCCGGCGGCTCCCGTCGCGGAAGACGGGGGCCGCCGGCCCGGCGCCGGCCGCTACCTCCTCCCAGGGTGAGAGGTCCGTTGAGCGCGATCCCTAAAAGGAGACTGGCCGGGCTGGCTCTCCTGATTCTCTCCGTCCTGCTCGTTTCCTCCCCGGCGCAGACTCCCCCGCCGGAAATCGCGCTGACCCTGCGGCATGGACCGACTTCGCCGGATGTGACGCTGCAGTGGACCGGCGGCTCGTCACCGTTCGAGATCTATCGATCCCCGGTTGCGTCCTCGGTGTGCAGTCCCGACCACCTTCTCGCCACGACCGACGTCGAGGCCTGGATCGACCCGGCCCCCCCGGGGACCGCTTTCTACAGGGTCCACAGCACCACGGCGGGCGAGCCTCCGGAGGTCTGCAATGGACGCGACGACGACTGCGACGGGATCGTCGACAACGGGACGACCGACTGCGACGCGGGGGCCTGTCAGGACTGCATCGGCGGGGCGTGCCGCAGCCGGTGCGGGCCGTGCGACACCTGCGTCAACGGCGTGTGCACCAGCACCTGTGGTTCGTGCCAGACCTGCGTCAACGGGACCTGCGCGGCCTGCGCCCCAGGCCGGTGCGAGACCTGCGTGAGCGGCGTCTGCCAGAGCACCTGCGACGCGACCCAGTGCCAGACCTGCGGCCCGGGCGGGGCCTGCATCACGTTCTGCGCCACGTGCGAGACCTGCATCAGCGGAGAGTGCTTCGACGCCTGCGATCGCGGAGCGTGCCTGAGCTGCCAGTCCGGCTCGTGCCAGCCGTTCTGCGACCCGATCTGCCAGACCTGCACCGCGCAGGGGTGCAGGGACAACTGCGGCCCCTGCCAGCGCTGCGTGGGCGGCACCTGCCAGAACAAGTGCAATCCGAACGCGTGCGAGGATTGTGTCGCCGGCGCCTGCCAGTATCGCTGCGGTCCCACGGAATCCTGCGTGGGAGGGACGTGCCAGCCCGGCACGACCTCCTCGCAGAGGCAGGACTGACCCGTTCGCCGGGCGGCCGGACCCTCAGTGGAACGCCGCCCCCAGCAGGTCGATCGTCAGCCGGACCGCGGTCTGGGCGGTGCGACCGCTCGGGTCGCGGTACGGGTTCACCTCAACGACGTCGAACCCGACCAGGGTCCCCTTGCCGGCAGCCCCCATCAGAAGATCGTCTATCTCGGAGAAGCTCAGCCCCCCGGGCTCCAGCGTCCCGGTCCCCGGCGCGAGGGTCGGGTCCATCACGTCCACATCCAGGGTGATGTAGACGTTGCCCCCCTGCGGAATCCGGGAGAGCGCCCAGGCGGCGCCCTGGCGATGGATCTGCTCCGAGGTGATGATCGTCGTGTGCGCCTTGTGGGCGTTCCCCGTTGCCTCAGGATCGTTGGTGATGCCCCGCATGCCGACCTGGATGATGTTCTTGACCGTCTTCAGGGCCGCGACCCGGTTCACCCACGACGAGTGGTCCAGGTTCCCGGGGGCCGCGTCCCAGGTGTCGAGGTGGGCGTCGAAGTGGATGACGGTCAGCGGCAGGTCGTAGGCGCGCACCACCGGGAAGGTGATGCTGTGGTCCCCTCCGAGCACCACGGGAAACACCTTCCTGGCCAGGATGGCGCGCACGCTGGCCGTGATCTTGTCGTTGGTCTGCGCCGGGACGGTCGGGAAGACTTCGACGTCGCCGACGTCCACCCAGCGCTTGCCTTTCAGGACCGTGCGCTCGCCGTCGATGTAGAAGAACCCCTGCGTCAGATCGTGGTTGTACTCCATCGAGCTCTCCCGTAGGTCGCGCGGCCCGTAACGCTCCCCGGGCTGGCCCCAGGTCCCTTCGTCGAACGGGACCCCGAGGACCGCGAAATCGGCCTGCAGGTCGTCGAGCTTCTTCACGTACGGCGCGCCGAGGAACGTGCGGATCCCCTCGAACGTGGGAAGCGACTGCGCGGGCACGCTCCCCGGAACGATCAGGACCGCCAGACACGCGAACAACGCCAGGGACCATCTCATTCTGTCTCCCCCTCCGCAGACGGCGCCAGGTGCTCAGCCGGCTCCTAGCATATGCCTTCGCGCCGCCTCTGGTAGTAAACTTCCGGCCCCGGCACCATGAACCGTCCCATCCGGAGGTGTCCTGCCATGCGCGCGAACGCCAGGAGATCGATGAGCCGCTGCACCCGGTTGCCAATCGTCTTCGCCCTGATCGGCGCGTGCCTCCTTGCGACGCCGCTCCACGCCGGGCGGACGCAGAAGCCGCCGCTGCACGCGCGGCACTGGATCGCGATCACCGGCAAGCCTCTTTCGGCCGAGGCGGGCGCCATGATGTTCCAGAAGGGAGGGAACGCCGTGGACGCCGCCTGCGCGATGCTGGGCGCCGTCACGACGATGTGGGACATCCTGGCGTGGGGAGGTGAGACGCAGGCGCTCATCTACCATCCGGGACTGAAGAAAGTGATCGGCATCGACGCGCTCGGAACGGCCCCCACGGGCGCGACGGCGGAGTTCTTCCGGTCGAAGGGGTACCGCTTTCCGCCCGAGTACGGGCCCCTCGCCGCGGTGACGCCGGGCACGCCGGGCGGTCTCATGACGATGCTCGCCGAGTACGGGACCCTGTCGCTCGGCGAGGTCCTGGCGCCGGCCATCCAGATGGCGGACGGCTATCCGATCGAGGCGGAGACGGCGGACGAGATCGAAAAGTCGAAGGACGAGATCAAGAAGTGGAAGTACTCACGCGAGGTCTTTCTTCCCCACGAGGGCCAGACACGGGAGGCGCCCGAGGCCGGCGAGGTCTTCGTGCAGAAGGACCTCGCCGCGACCCTGCGCAAGCTGGTCGAGGCGGAGCGCCAGGCTCTCAAGCAGGGGAAGGACCGCAGGCAGGCGATCTATGCCGCCTACAACCGCTTCTACAAGGGGGACATCGCCCGCGAGCTGGTGCGGGGTGTCGGAGAGGAGGGCGGGCTCATCACCCTCCCGGATCTGGCGGGCTGGAAGGTGAAGATCGAAGAGCCCCTGAGCACAACGTACAAAGGGATCACCGTGTACAAGCTGCCGATCTGGCAGCAGGGCCCGGTGATGCTGCAGGCGCTCAATATCCTGGAAGCCGCGAACCTCAAGGAGATGGAGTACAACTCCTCCCGCTACATCCACGCCCTCTACCAGACGATGAACCTGGCCTACGCCGACCGTGACTTCTACTATGGCGACCCATACTTCCCGCCGGAGGAGCCGGTGCGCGGGCTGCTCTCCAAGGAATACGCCCGGGCGCGCTACGCGCAGATCGACTGGACGAGGAACGATCCTTCCGTCGGGCCCGGCGACCCTTACCCTTACCAGGGGGGAACGAACCCGTTCGCGGATCTGCGGGCGCACTGGACCGTCGCTCCCGCCCCGGAGGCCGCGCCGGCGGCGAGCGCGACACCGGGAGCCCCGTCCGCCGCGCGCCGGCTGCCTCCCGGCACACCCCGGCCGGCGACGGCCCTCACCGAGGCCGAGTTCCGCGCGCAGTTCCGGCGCGGCACCACGTCGATCGAGACGGCGGACGAAGCCGGCTGGGTCGTGTCCGTGACCCCCAGCGGCGGCTGGATCCCGGCGGTGATCGCGGGGCGCACGGGGGTCGGCCTGAGCCAGAGGATGCAGAGTTTCGCAACCCGCCCCGAGGACGGACCGTACAACGTGGTCGAGCCGGGGAAGAAGCCTCGCGTGACGCTCACTCCGACCTTGACGCTCAAGGAGGGGCTTCCGTATCTGGCGATGGCGGTGCAGGGGGGGGACACCCAGGACCAGAATCTGCTGCAGTTCTTCCTGGACATCGTGGAGTTCGGGATGACGCCGCAGCAGGCCGCCGAGGCGCCCAACATCAACAGCGAGCAGATGCGCTCGTCCTTCGGCGCGCACCAGGCGCACCCCGGGCACCTGCTGGTCTCGGCCTCGACCCCCGCGGGCGTCCGCGATGAGCTTGTCCGGATGGGGTACGTCATCACGACCGCCGAGCGGACCTCGGGACCGATCAACGGCATTCTGTTCGACCGCCGCCACGGCACGATGTGGGGCGCCTCGAGCAACTACGGCGAGGACTACGGCATCGCCTGGTAGGGCGGCGGGATGCTGCGGCTCGATCCCCGATTTCTGTTGACGCGGACGTCGCCGGAGCGTACTTTCAGGACAGTTCCGAACCTCAGTTGTCGGTTCCTTTCCGCCGGAAGTTCCCCCCGGAGGGGCCACCGCATGTGTCATCGGGTCCAGCGGAACGACAGACGTCTCGCCCTCAGTGCACTCGTGCTCTGCGGGGCCGTCTTTCCAGCGATGGCCGCACGCGTGCGCTCCCTCGGTTTCGAGGACCGCGTTCGCGCCCAGCGAGAGATTGAACGAGTCTACTACACGCACCAGATCGGGGCGCGCCGCCCCTTCGAAGACGTCGTCAGCCGCGAGATCCTCGAGGCCAAAGTCCGTACTTACCTCCGCCAGACCGTCGCGCTCAGGACATACTGGGGCGTCACGGTGACGGACGACATGCTGCGTGCCGAGCTGAAACGCATGTCACTCCGGACCAAATTGCCGGAACGACTTCGCGAGCTGTATGGGGCCCTGGGCAACGATTCCATGCTTGTACTTGAATGCCTGGCGCGGCCCGCCCTGGTCGACCGACTGTCGAGAAATTTCTTCTCGTACGATCGTGCGATTCACGCGGACTCCCGGCGCGAGGCCGAGGCGCTCAGAGAGCAGTTGATCGATGGACGGGTCGATCTGCTGGCTGATCGGAGCGATCGGGAGATCGTCCATCTGGTGCGCGGTGATCGCCGGACAGGATCGATCCCTGAAGGCCCGGCGCAGCCGTCTGCGTCGGGCCTCGCTGCGGACGGGACGCGATTGACCCTCGAGCCCGAGGCTTTCGAGCGATGGCTGGCGCGCGTCCCGGCGCGTAACCACGAGATTGGACCCGTGGAAGAGGAGCGCGACCTCTTCATCATTCGCACGGTTCTGAACCGAAGTTCGGATGAGCTGGAGTTCGTGAGCTTCACGATCCAGAAGAAATCGTGGAACGCCTGGTGGCCGGAGGTGAGCGAAGGCCTCGATGCCGAGCTTCCGAAGACTTCCGGCGCCCGTCTCCGGGATCCGGCGACTCCGGGAGTCCTGGACGGCGCCACGCCGGGACCCGATTGCCCCGGGGATGCCTGGGACAACGGATCCATGGACGACGTGCCGGACTCGCGGTACGGGCACACCGCGGTCTGGACGGGCAGTCTCATGCTGGTCTGGGGTGGCTCAGGGTATGGCAACCCGGCCCTTGGGACCGGAGGTCGATACGACCCCGCTACAGACACGTGGAGTCGGATGTCCATGTCCGGCGCACCGGCTGGCCGGAGCGGGCACACCGCCGTCTGGACAGGTGACCTGATGGTGATCTGGGGCGGCAACAACGGTTCCGATTTCAACAGCGGAGGACGATACGACCCGGTTATAGACACCTGGACGGCAACCTCCCTTGCGGGGGCTCCTCCGGGACTCCTGCGACAGGCGGCCGTCTGGACCGGCAGCCAGATGATCGTCTGGGGCCCGATCAACAGCTCCTATTCCATGGCTGGGGGCCGGTACAATCCGGTGAACAACACCTGGACGCAGATGACCTCGACCGGTGCGCCTACGACTCGCGACGGTGAGACCGCGGTCTGGACGGGGACCGCAGTGCTGTTCTGGGGAGGGTTCGACTGCTCGTTCCGTTGTACACCTTCGAACGCGGGGTTCCGCTACGACCCGGTCGCGGACGTGTGGTCTTCGATGTCCACTGCCGGCGCCCCTTCGGGACGATACGCTCACTCCGCGGTCTGGACCGGACGTGAGATGATCGTCTGGGGTGGAGATGCAGGTGCATTCACGGGTTTCAACACCGGGGGGCGCTATGATCCGCTTATCGACAGGTGGACCTCCACCTCCACGACGGGCGCGGCCTCCAGCCGGTACGGCCACACCGCGGTTTGGACCGGCGCGAACATGATCGTCTGGGGCGGAGAGGGCTCTCTCAATACAGGCGGACGCTACGATCCCGCTTCGGACACGTGGCTGGCAGCGAGCACAGCCAATGCTCCGGCGGGCCGCAGCAGCCATACGGCGATCTGGGACGGAAGCAGGATGATCGTGTGGGGTGGCCGGGGCGGCGGCAGCTCCCTTCCACCGTTCGACACCGGCGGCCGATACAATCCGTCCGTAGATTCCTGGACGCCCACGTCTACAGGCGGGGCACCCGCGGCCCGACGGCAGCAGACGGCCGTCTGGACGGGAAGTGTCATGATCATCTGGGGTGGGGGGAACGGCTTTTCCGTGCTGAGCAGCGGCGCGCGGTACGATCCGGCGATCGACACATGGAGCGCGACCTCCACGCTGAACCCACCCTCGGCGCGCGCTGGCCACACCGCGGTGTGGACAGGCCAGGAGATGGTCGTGTGGGGAGGAGGCGACGGCAACGCCCTCCTCGCCACCGGTGGCCGGTACGATCCTCAGAGCGACGCGTGGACCGCAATATCCACGATCCTCGCTGCGTCGGCTCGTTCCGGTCACACGGCAGTCTGGACGGGGCGCGAGATGGTCGTCTGGGGAGGGTGGACCGGAGTCGTCGCTTTGAACAGCGGCGGACGATATGACCCAGCAACTGACAGGTGGATAGCCACATCGACGACCCTCGCTCCGCAGGCCCGCTCCGATCACACGGCGGTCTGGACGGGGAACGAAATGATGGTCTGGGGCGGAACAACTGCGCCCAGCAACGGAGGCCGGTACGATCCCGCTGCCGACACATGGAAACCGATGTCCTCCGTCTCCGCCCCGGCGCCTCGATCTTGGCACAACGCCATCTGGACCGGCCGTCTCATGGTCATCTGGGGCGGGTTCGCCTGCGCGGGGAGCACCTGCTCCAGAACAAACACCGGCGGCCGGTACGACCCGGTGACCGATGCCTGGACCGCGACTTCCACCGCGAACGCTCCGACGCCACGCGCCTTTCAGACCGCCGTGTGGACGGGTGAAGTCATGATCGTCTGGGGTGGGACCGGTTCGATCCCCGCGGCGTCCCTCATTCCACTGTCCACGGGCGCGCGCTATCACCCCCCGAGCGATTCCTGGGCTCCGACGTCCCTGGAGGACGCGCCTGGAGCCCGATATTGGCACTCTGCGGTCTGGACGGGAACGACGATGCTGGTCTGGGGCGGATCATACCTGAGCAGCGGAGGACGTTATTGCCCGGGCACCGTTCCAATCTTTTATCACGACGCCGACGGCGACCAGTTCGGCGAACCTAACGCCCCGCTTCAGACTTTCAACCAGCCTCCGTCCTACGTGACGAACGGTGACGATTGCAATGACGCGGATTCGACATGGTGGGCAACCCCCTCGGAAGTGTTGAACCTGCAGCTCCCCGATCCGGGGACGCTGCAGTGGTCGGCCCCGTTGCAAAAGGGTGGCTTCTTCGTCCTTTACGACGGCATTCGTTCTTCCTTCCCCTCCGATTTCGTGTCGGACGCCGCCTGCGTAGCGACCGACTTTTCGGCTCTGACCTGCTCCGACCCCGAGGCACCGGGCCTCGGCCGGTCGTTCTTCTACCTCGTCCGGGCGCAAAATGGATGCCCGCAGGGCCAGGGAACCGCGGGAAGCGGCTCTGACGGAACGCCGCGCGCCGCGCGATCGTGCCCCTGATCCTCTCCCGCTGACGGAGCAAGCGGAGCAATGTTGAACGACCGACCCAATTCCTCCACCAGAATGCCTGCCTGGAAAGTGCTTCTGGGTGTCCTGGTTACTGTCGTCATTCCGGCCTCCGTGGCCGCTGTGCCCGCCCCCGCCCCCGACACGAGGCTCAAGGGCCTCGACGCGTACATGGAGAAGATCGTCAAGGACTGGAACGTCCCCGGCATCGGGGTCGGCGTGGTCGTGAAGGACCGCCTGGTCTTCGCGAAAGGGTACGGGTTCAGAGACTACGGCAGGAAGCAGCCGTTCACGCCGGCGACGACCGTTCCGATCGCCTCCAACACCAAGCTGTTCACCGCAGTCGCGGCGGGGCTCCTGGTCGAGGAGGGGAAGCTCGACTGGGACAAGCCGGTCCGCGATTCCGTGCCGGGCATCCGGTTCTACAACGACGAGCTGAACGCCACCGTCACGATCAGGGACATGCTGTCGCACCGCACCGGCATCACCCGTCATGACTCGATCTGGTACAAGTCGGACTTCACGCGCCAGGAGCTGTTCGACAGGCTCAGGTACCTGGAGCCGTCGCAGCCGCTCCGGCAGACGTTCCTGTACAACAACATGATGTACGCCGCCGCCGGCCGCATCGTCGAGCTTCTCTCGGGGAAATCCTGGGAGGACTTCGTCCGCGAGCGTCTCCTGGCTCCGCTCGGGATGACCGGCACCGTGTTCACGATCGACGACCTCGAGAAGCAGGCGGATCACGGCGTGCCGTACACGGAGCGCCGCGACTCGTTCGACCTCCATGCGATCCCGTACTACCGCGAGGCCGCCGGGGTCGCGCCGGCGGGCGCCATCGACTCGAATCTCGAGGACATGTCGCGCTGGCTGATCGCCCTGATGAACGCCGGGCAGGCCGGTGGGCGGACCGTGATTCCCGTGAGCGTCCTCCGGGCGACGCTGCAGCCCGCGGTCGCCCTGCCGAACACCCAGCTGGAGGCGCGCGGCTACGGCGAGCTCCTGAACGCCGCCTACGGAATGGGACGGTTCACCGCCTCCTATCGCGGGCACCTGCTCACCTTCCATGGCGGCGACATCAACGGCTTCCACTCGCAGGTCTCTTTCATGCCGAACGACGGGTTCGGTGCGATCGTCCTGGTCATCGGGGATCACGCGGCGCCGCTCTACAACGTCGTCACCTACAACGTCTACGAGCGCCTCCTGGGGCTCGACCCCACGCCCTGGAGCGAGCGCCAGCTGGCGATCCGGCTGAAGGGGAAGGAGGCCGACAAGGCGGCGCGGGCGCAGTCCGGCGGCGGACGCGTCGCCGGGACGAAGCCCTCCCATCCCCTCGAGGATTACGCCGGGGAGTACGAGCATCCCGCCTACGGGGTGCTCGCGATCACAGAGAAGGACTCCGGCCTGCAGTTCGAGTTCCACAAGATCCGGCTGCCGCTCGCGCACTTCCACTACGACCGGTTCGACACGCCCGATGACGAGCAGGAGGGCAAATGGTCGGTGAACTTCTCGACGAACCCGCAGGGGGAGATCGACAAGGCGCTGGTGTCGCTCGACGAGGCGGAGGTCACGTTCGTCCGCCGCGTGCCGGCGGAGCTGTCCACCCTGACCACGCTGCGCCCGTACGCGGGCACCTACGAGACGGCGACCGGGGCCGTGTTCGAGGTCGTCCTGAAGGAGAACGGCACGTTCGGCGTGACCTTCCCGGGCCAGCCGTTCATGCCCCTGATCCCGTGGCGGCCCCGGAAGTTCAAGGTCAAGGAGTTCTCCGATCTCCAGTTCGAGTTCGTGGTGTCGGACGGCCGGGTGACCGCCCTGAAGCAGATCGACCCCTCCGGCGAATACACCTTCGCCCGCAAGTAGGGGCCGGGAAGACACTCATGGGATGGAAGGATCGCCGCGTCGACGGTTACATCGGCCGATCCGCCCCTTTCGCGAGGCCGATCCTGAGGCACCTGCGCGGGGTGGTGCATGCCGCCTGTCCTTCGATCGAAGAGACTCTCAAGTGGGGCTCCCCTTCCTTCACTCACAAGGGGATCGTCTGCGCCATGGCCGCGTTCAAGGAGCATTGCGTCTTCGGATTCTGGAAGGAGGCGCTGCTCCGGGATCGGATCGCGCGGCTGCCCCGCGGCGAAGGGAAGGCCATGGGGCAGTTCGGCCGCATCACGTCCCTGTCGCAGCTCCCCGGCGACCGGGTCCTGATGCGGCTGGTCAGGGCCGCCGTCGAGCTGAACGAGCGCGGCATCAAGTCGCCCACGCGGAGCAAGCCCAGGGGCGGGAGGAAGCTCAGCGTCCCGGGCTCTTTCATGGCCGCCCTGCGGAAGAACCGGGCTGCCCTGGAGACGTTCGAGGGGTTCACCTACTCCAACAGGAAGGACTACGTGGACTGGGTAACGGAGGCGAAGGGGGAGGAGACGCGCCGGCGCCGCATGGAGACATCCGTCGCATGGATGGCCGAGGGGAAGATCCGCAACTGGAAGTACGTCAGGAAATGAAAAGCATCGCGCAAGTCGTCTGTGTCCTCGCTCTCGCCCTCCCGGCGGCGGCCGGCGCGCACGTCGCCTCTTCGTGCGAGGAGGCGAAGCGGATCAACGGCTGGTGCGAGTCCGCGAACACCGGCTACATGGCGGGGCTCGAAGTCCGGTCGCGGTTTCTCTACGAGGTGCTGGACGCCCACGGGCACGACATCATTCCCGCGGAGGTGAAGTGCGAGACCTGCCGGAAGGCCCTGCAGGAGGACGGCTACTGTCCCATCCACAAGATGGGGTTCGTGCATGGCGAGGCCTTCCTGTCCCCCCTGACCTACCACCTCGCCCGGGCGCGGCCCATCGACCCGGCGACTCTCACCTGTCGGACCTGCCGGAAGCACACGCGCGGTATCGGCTGGTGCGACAAGGACCACGTCGGGATCGCCGGTTCGTTCGCTCTCGACGACCGGCGGGAATTCGACGAGCTCGCGAAGGCCTACACCATCCTCCTGGCCGCCGTCGACATGTCGCGGAAGTGCGAGACCTGCGCCGGCGCCATCATCACGGACGGCTACTGCGCGGTCCATCGCGTGAAGTATGACGGCGGCCGGCCGGTCTCCGGCACCCCGCCCTGATCGCCGTCGGGACTCTGAGACTCTTGTTCTAGAGGGGCGTGTGACCGCAGGCGTTGGCGACGCTCTTGTCGGGGGCGCAGGTCCCCGAGGCGCCGTTCGTCCCGGGGCCCATGCGCTCCGCTTCGATTCCCTGCGCGTTCCTCGACACGCCCCACGAGCCTTCGATCCGCGTCGTATCCGTGGTCACCACCAGGAACCAGATCAGGTTCGACCCGTCCGTCGACACCGGGACTCCGGACCAGGTGTAGGGGGCGACGTTCCCGATGTTGCAGACGCTCCCGAGGAGTGTGAAGCTCCCCGCGGGGGCGGCGGGGAACCCGCTGCGCTGGCCGAACAGGATGTGATGGTCGGCGCCGTTGGCGCAGGCCGCGGCGTCGAACGAGACTTGAAGACTCGATCCGTCCGGGGTGAGGGAGGCCACCGTCACCGGTCTCAATCCACCGGTGCCGTCCGGGACGGCCGGCGGGCCGCTGACGGCGCTGACCGTGCCGGTCTGCTCGTGAAGGTTCGTGGGGGAATTGACGCCGCGGAAGGTCGTATCGGTGGCGTCTTCGGGGTTCTTGTTGAGAGACATGGCGCCGTCGGTGGGCAGAGCGCCTGACGGGAAGATGAGCGTGTCGTACACGGCGAAGGAAATGGTGTCGGACGTCGTCGAGAAGAAATTGTTCGGAAGGATGTAGTCGGGCGCCGGCGCCCCCGGCAGGGCGGCATAGCCGCTCGTGGCCAGGAGGAGATGCTTGTTGACGGTCGCCATGGTGAGGTTGCCCGGAAAGTTGAAGACATGGCTGTTGCTCGACAGGGCCTGACCGCCCACGAAGATCTCCCCCCCGGCCGAGCCGCAGCACGTGGTCATCTCGATGAACTGGATGGTGCCGTCGGCGTTGCTGAAGATTTCAGAGATCCGCCACAGATGGACCCCGCCCACGGCGGGGGCGCTGCTGAAGAGCAGAACGGCTGTGGCTGCCGCAGCCCATGAAATCAGCGGTCGAGGTCTCATCGCGCCCTCCTGTGGGATTCGGGTTCCCCTTCTTTATACCGCCAGTTTGTCTCCGGGTAAAGCACAGTCTGCCGGTTATACTGGATCCTCCTCGGTGCCATAAGTCACAGTGGAAGCCCGGCGCCGGGTGTCGAGGCGAACCGATGGAACAGGCCGAGCCGGTCATCCGGAACATCTCCGACACCGCGAACTGGGCCGCCGTGTACCGGGCCCGCGAGACCGCGCGTCCCGACGCCCTGTTCCGCGATCCGTTCGCGCGGCGCCTGGCGGGCGAGCGCGGCGAACAGATATTCGCCTCGATGCCGGCCCGGGATCGCAACGAGTGGGCCTGGGTGACGCGCACGTTCCTGTTCGACCAGATCATCACCGACCAGGTCGGGCAGGGGGTCGACATGGTCGTGAATCTCGCCGCCGGGCTCGACGCGCGCCCCTACCGGATGCCCCTGCCCGCATCGCTGAAATGGGTCGAGGTCGATCTCCAGGACATCCTGGACTACAAGGAAGAGCTCCTCCGGGGCGAGAGGCCGGTCTGCGCCCTGGAGCGGATCCGCCTGGATCTGGCGAACGTCGAGGCCCGGCGCGCCCTGTTCGGGCGGCTGGGCCGCGGAGCACGAAGGGCGCTCGTCATCACCGAGGGGCTGCTCGTCTACCTTCCGGCTGACGACGTCGGCGCCCTGGCCCGGGACCTCGCGGTCCCTCCCGCCTTCCAGCGCTGGGTCCTCGAGCTCGTTTCGCCGGGGCTCCTGCGCATGATGCAGAAGAGGATGGGCTCGCGGCTCGACCGGGCCAGCGCCCCGTTCCGGTTCGGTCCGGCCGAGGGTCCGGAGTTCTTCGCCCCTCATGGCTGGCGGCCGGCCGATGTGCGATCTCTCCTGCAGGAGGCCCGGAGCCGTGGACGGCTGTCGTTCGTGATGCGCCTCCTGGCGCTTCTTCCGGAGTCTAATGGCCATCAAGGATCGCGCCCGTGGTCGGGCGTCTGCCTTTTGGCGAAGACGGGAGCCTGAACCGTGGCCGCCTACATCATCGCCGACGTCGAGATCACCGACCCCGTGCGCTACGCCGAGTACATCAAGGTCGTGCCCGAGACGATCGCCAGGTACGGCGGGCGGTTCGTCGTGCGCGGCGGCCGGGCCGAGACGCTGGAGGGCTCCTGGAGCCCCAGACGCATCGTCGTGCTCGAGTTCCCGACCTTCGAGCGCGCCAAGGAATGGTGGGCATCGGACGAGTACCGCGCTCCCAAGACGCTGCGCCAGAGCGCCTCGATCTCGAGCCTGATCGTGGTCCAGGGGATCTGACCTCCGGAGCCTCCGGGGTCGGGCGCGCACAAAAAGAGGGCGGGAGACGAGCGCTCCCGCCCCGAACTTTCCGGCGCGCCAGCGAGCGGCCGCCGGAACCCCCGACTTACTTGCAGGTCTTTCGACCCACCGGCCCGCTGCACTTGTTGGAGCAGCACTGGGAGGCCGACGTGCAGGACGTCCCCTTGGCTCCGCACGTGCTCTGGCAGGCCGGATCGGTCGAGCAGTTCGGATCGGCGCAGTCGGTCAGCCCATCGCAATCGTTGTCGAGACCGTCATTGCAAACCTCCGGGGTGGGCGTGCAGGTGCCGCCCGGGGCGAGGAACGGCTGGACCGACGGCCAGTAGAAGGCGAAGGCGCCGTCCACTGTGGCGTTGTTCGCCTGGTCGCAGTCGTCGTTGACGTTCGTACCGCACGCCCCCGAGAGCTGGCCGACGACTTCGCTCCCCGCGTTGACGACCGGTGAGCCGCTGCTGCCCCCTTCCGTGCCCCCGGCCGTGGTGCGGCTGTAGATCCGCTCGCCGCGCGGCCAGCCGGTGCAGGTAGGCGCCGAGGTATCGACGTGCCCCGCGGAGTAGGCCTGCGGCGCCCAGGCTGGATGGCTGATGCGATAGAGCAGCGCGTTGTTGGTGTTCGCGATCGCCGTGTTGTTCCATCCCAGGAAGGTGGAGCCGCCTGGCGGGACCTGGTTCAGCTGCATCAGGGTGAAATCCCCCCCGGTCCCGGTCGCCTTGATGGTGGCGCCCAGACGCTGCTGTCCACCCGGGTTGGTCTGTGCGGGGCAGTTGGTCATCCCGCAGGGAAGGGTGAACTGGAAATAGGCCTGCAGATTGCCGGCGTCCTGGGCGCGGTTGATGCAGTGGTTCGCCGTCAGGAGATACGGGATCTGGCTGGTCGTCACCGTGTCGTTCAAGAGGCTTCCGGTGCAGGTGTAGATGAACGCCCCCGACACCCACTGCTCGAGCGCCACGGCGTTCTTCACCGGGTCGGCCGGCGTGCCGTTGTGGCAGGAGGCGTTCTCGATGCACGGCACGTTGAAGCTGCAGAACGACTCGGGGGAGATGCTCCTGCCCAGACTTTCGATGAACGCCTGCCCGATGTGACCGGCGTCGGCGATGACGAACGAGACCCTCTTCAGGTCGGCGGCGCCGTCCGGTCCGTAGTGCCGCAGCAGGACCACGCCCCGGGATCCGATGACCGTGTCGGTCCAGAACTCGCCGTCACGGTTCGGGCCCTTCCCGGAGTAGGGACCGAACGCCTGGCCCTGCTCGTTGAAGAAAAACAGGTCTGCGTCGTCGGGAAGATTCAGGCCGCCCAGGTGCACGCGCAGCGCCGCGGCCCCTTCGGATTCCACGGCCGCCGCCCAGACGAACCCGCCGTCCGTTGTGGCGCGCAGCACTCCGTGCCCGACCAGCCGCGGCGTCGCGGAAAGGAGGGCCGCGTCCACGGCGCTGAACCGGACGACCTGGGAAATGAGCTTGGTCCTGCCGACGACGGCCGGCCCGCCCTTTTCCTGCTGGCGTTTCTGCAGCTCGCCTTTCTCCTGGGCGTTGAGACTGACGCGGATCGCGTTCTCCAGGACGCCTGCCGGCATCTCCTGCACGAGCCAGCCGTGCAGGACCGCCATGCCGGCGGCCTCCTCATCGGCAGTCATCCCGCCGACGAACGTTTCAGCGGCGACACTCCTGTTCGAGGATGTCGTTGAACCGGGAGGGGCGGCCGAGGCGGCCGTGGCTGCGGTCAGAAGAGCGACCAGGACGAGAATCCAACAAGGACTCATGCGGCGGACCATCGACACCTCCTGTGAGAATGGGGGTTGGATGCGGATGACGACGCGCGCACATCATGGTGATCCTCGGCGTGTTCGAAGGCTCCCGGAAATTACGTCAGAACCCGGGACCAGTCAACGGAAATCTGCCGCAGGCGTGATACCTTCGTCCCGGGAGCGCGATCCCGGTGCTCGATTTCGAATCCTTCGAGATTCTATCCTTCGACTGCTACGGGACTCTCATCGACTGGGAGACCGGCATCCTCTCGGCGCTCGGCGCGGTCCTGGCGCGCCACGGACACCGCGTGCCGGACGACACCCTGCTCGAGGCCTTCGCCGTCCTGGAAACCGACGCGGAGGCGGGGCCCTATCGTCCCTACGCCGTCGTCCTGCGGGACGTGGTCGAAGGGCTGGGGCTGCGGTTCGGCTTCACTCCGGACGATGCGGAGCGCGGCATTCTGGGCGCGTCGCTTCCGGAGTGGCCGCCGTTCGCGGACACGAGGGACGCGCTTCGCGCGCTGCAGACCAGGTACCGTCTCGCGGTCATTTCCAACATCGACGACGACCTGTTCGCCGGCACGACGCGATCGCTCGGCATCGAGTTCGACTGGGTCGTCACAGCCGGACAGGTCGGCTCGTACAAGCCGTCCGCGGAAAACTTCCGCCGGGCGCTGGCCCGGTTCGGCGCACCCGCGGAACGGGTCCTGCACGTGGCGCAGAGCCTGTTCCACGACATCGCGCCAGCGAAGAGCCTCGGTTTCGCGACCGTGTGGGTCAACCGCCGCCACGGCAGACCGGGCAGGGGCGCCACCCCTCCCGCCACCGCCCGGCCCGATGCCGAGGTCCCGGATCTTCGGAGTCTGGCGCGCATGGCGGGGCTCGCTTAGCCGGCCGGGACCGGATTTTCCTCTCCGCGCGGGAACGGACTGATGGTAGGCTTCCAGCGCCACGGCCGGGGCATCCGCCCCAGGGCGCGTCCACCACCACGAGGGGGCCAGATGGCCAACCGACTGCTCGCGACCAAGTCCTACGAAACGCTCATGAAGGAGATGGCCGGTGAGCACCGGCTGCGCCGCGTCCTCGGCCCGGTCGCGCTGACGAGCCTCGGCGTCGGCGCCATCATCGGCACCGGCATCTTCGTCCTGACCGGCGTGGCGGCCCACGACAAGACCGGGCCTGCCCTGATGCTGTCGTTCGTGATGTCGGGCATCGCCTGCATCTTCGCCGCCCTGTGCTATGCCGAGTTCGCATCGATGGTGCCGGTGGCCGGCTCCGCCTACACCTACGCCTACGCCACGATGGGGGAGCTGTTCGCCTGGATCATCGGGTGGGACCTGATTCTCGAGTACGCGGTCGCGTCCGCGACCGTGGCGCACGGCTGGTCGCATTACTTCCAGGCACTCATTGACCAGCTCGGCATCCATCTGCCGTACGTTTTGAGTAACGCCCCCTTCGACAAGGATTCCTCGACCGGCCACTATGTGACGACAGGGGCCTGGTTCGACCTGCCGGCCATCGTGATCGCCGGGATCATCACTATCATCCTGGTCATCGGCATCAGGGAGAGCGCCGGCTTCAATGCCTTCATGGTCATGGTCAAGCTCGCCATCGTCTTATTCGTCATCGTGGTCGGGGCGTTCTACGTCAACCCGGCGAACTGGCATCCGTTCGCTCCCTACGGTTTGACCGGGATCGCGTTCTTCGGCAAGACGATCTTCGGTCAGACGGGCACAGGGGGCGAGCCGCTTGGAATGCTGGCGGGGGCCGCGGTGATCTTCTTCGCCTACATCGGGTTTGATTCGGTCTCGACGCACGCCGAGGAGGCCAAGAACCCGAAGCGCGACGTGCCGATCGGCATCATTACGTCCCTGGTCCTGTGCACCATCCTGTACATCGCCGTGGCGGCCGTGATCACCGGCATGGTGCCGTACAACCAGATCAACATCGATGCCCCGGTGTCGGACGCCTTCCGGCAGGCGGGCGTTCCCTGGGCACGGTTTTTGATCTCCGTCGGGGCCGTCACTGGCATCACCTCGGTCCTCCTGGTCATGATGCTCAGCCAGCCGCGCGTGTTCCTGGCCATGGCGCGCGACGGATTGCTGCCGACGAGCTTCTTCGGCGCTGTCCATGACCGCTTCCGCACACCCTGGAAGTCGACCATCCTGACCGGCATATTCGTCGCCACCGTAGCGGCATTCGTGCCTCTCAAGATCCTGGCCGAGCTGGTGAACATCGGAACCCTCCTGGCGTTCGTCATGGTGTGCGCCGCGGTCCTGATCATGCGCCGCACCAATCCCGACGCTCCGAGACCGTTCCGCGCCCCGTTCGTGCCCTGGACGCCGATCCTCGGCATCGCCCTCTGTTCGCTCCTGATGTTCTCCCTGCCGTCGGAAAACTGGTTGCGCCTCATCGGCTGGCTCATCATCGGCTTCGTGATCTACTTCTCCTACGGCCGCCAGCACAGTGTCCTCGCCGCCTCCCTCACCGCCGAGATCGGCCACCACGGAGTCTCCCCCGCCGGCTCGCTAGCGACCGACCCCGAGGACCGCGTCCCCCGGCGCTGACGCCGGACAATCCCATTCCGGACCGGTAGCCGCCAGCCGAGTCGACCGCCTCCGCTCGAGTCCGCGCCTGCGGATTCCCGCCCGCATGGGGCGCCGCACTTCCCCCGCGCCCCGCTTCGCATTTCCCTGAAGGTCGCGGCATCGAGGCGTACGATTCTTGAAGAGCGTGTACTTCGCCGGATCCGTGAGGTCTTCGATGCGCGTCCACCCTTCCTCCCACAGACAAGTCTCCGGAATCGCGACGATCGTCGTCCTGCTCCTCCCTGCCGTCCTCGCGTCCCTCTGCCTCGGGGATTCGACGCCTGCCGACCGCATGGATTCCTGGGTCCCGGTCGACGAGGCCCTTCGAATCCTGTGGACCGGCACCCCGGCCGAAAAGCGGGCGGTCGCGGAGAGCGCCTACTTCGACCTCGAGCCGCTCTTCGCCACGGATGCCGGCAATTCGGACCGGGACGCTCGGCGGACCCTCGAGTCGTTGCGGTCGCTCATCCGGACAGAGACCGACGACTTCATCACCTATCGTCTGCTGAACGAGCTGGCGGATCATGACGACGAGATCCTCGCCCCTCTATTCCTTGATGCTCTGAAGAGCCGGTCGCCCAATCTTCGATCCTCCGCCATTCACTGGTTCAGCGAGCACACCGATCTCGAGGCGCTGCCGGAGATGGAATACGCCTGGCGGCACGAAGATCGCCCCTGGGTCAGGGCGAATCTGATGATCGCGCTGGTGCGGCACGGTTCCCGGGATGACACGGAGGCGTTCCTCGATCTAGCCCGGGGGAAGGATGCGTCTCTCGCCACCTCAGCCATCCGGGCCCTCACCCTCATCGGCGACCCCGAGGTCGTCCCATTCCTGATCCGCCCGCGCCTCCCGCTCGAATGCCGGCCTCATGGCCCTCGACGCTCTGGCGCGCTGGCCCGATTCCCGCGACGCACTCGATGCCGCCCTCGAGGCGAGCCGTTCGCCCCACGCCGATTTCCAGCGGCACGCCGCCGGGATTCTGGGGCACTTCGACGATCCGGCGGCCGCGGCACGGATCTATGAGCTGGCCACCTCCCGCGGTGATTCCTACGTTCGCGCCACCGCCCTCGAATCCCTCGGCGATTCGAAAGGAGTCGATCCTTCGCTTCGCATCCGCGTCGCGCTGCAGATCCTGCGGGAGCCCCCGACCCAGGAGAACGCTCCGACGCAGTCGGCTGCCGTGGCCACCCTCCGTGACCTGGACGACCCCGCCGTCCTGGCCGAGCTGGCCGGTCTTGAATTCGGTCCCGATGACAGTCGCTCCCGTGAGCTCGGCTGGCTGGAGATGTACCTGGGCCGGCCCCGCGAGGAGTCACCGGCCGACTCGGAGCCGGCGGCCGGCAGCGGCCGCGGGCGGGACACCGACGTCATCCTCGTGGAGGATGAGCCGGAGAAGAGCCTCCTTGCTCCGCCGCCCGGCATGCTCACGCTGCGCTGCTGGGAATTCCCGGATGTCGCCGGTGATCCCGCGAAGTTCAGCCGGCTGCCCGCGGGAACGGAGACGGAGGTCAAGGACCACTTCGAGCGGGACAACGAATCGTGGGCCAGGATCGACGAGAACGACTGCTGGGTCCCCCTGCGCTTCATTGACTCTCCGGGACGAGCACCCGCATCTCAAGATGCAAAGAAGGAGAGGATCATGGTCATTCGACGCGAATTCGACCTGCCGGTGAACGACGTGGAGTCGGACGTGGCGCAGGGGCTGATGGACGCCGGGCTCCTGGAGGTGATCGAGCCGGGGGACGAGGTGATCGGTGTCGCCATCACGATCGACCCGGCCGACTTCGACAGGGTCCTGCTTCTGGCGCGGAGCTGCGGCCTGAACGAGACGATCCTGGACGGGGAGATCTACGAGATCGTCGCCGACCTGGCGCCCCTGTACAGGGGACATCCGGTGCTCGATCGGTTCCGCCGGGCGCCGCGGGTCCAGGGCGGGGAGACCGACGAAGTCATCGATCTCGATATCGAGGAACTGACCGACAAGTGAGCTGTCGAAAGGGAAGGTGCCCATGCTTGTGATGAGACCGGTCGTCCTGCTTCTGCTGCTGTCCGCCGCCGCGCCGTTCACCGGCGCCACGTTAGCCGCCGAGTTCACCCCCGAATCGCGCGTCGTCGAGGTGACCGTGTACCGCCAGGCCGCCCTGGTCACGCGCGAGACCCGCCTGACCCTGCCGCCGGGCAGCCACAGGATCATCCTGAGCGGCCTCCCCTCGGTCGCCGATCCCGACTCAGTGCGCGTCAACGGCACCGGTTCCGCGGGAATCGAGATCGGCGGAGTCGAGGTGCAGAGGGAGTTCCGCCAGCCGAGCCTGACGCCTGAGTACCGGCAGGTCGAGCGTGAGCTGGACGATCTCAACCACCAGATGTCCCTGGTCAACGACCGCCGGCAATCGATCGCCGCGCTGCGCGAGTTCCTGGGTGGTCTCAAGGCGTCGGGCGGTCAAGGATCGTCCAAGGACGTCCTGACAAGAGGCTTCGCCGTCGAATCGTGGCAGAAGGCGTTCGACTTCTTCTCATCACGGCTCGACGCGTTGTCGCTGGAGGAGCGTTCCCTGGATACGAAGCAGCGAGACCTGGGTCAGAGGCTCGAGGTGGCGCGGGGCAAGCAGTCACAGATGGTCTCCCAGGGGGGAATCCAGCGCTGGACCGCCGCCGTCATGGTCTCGGCACCCCGGGGAGGTGACCTGGCTTTGCGAGCCTCCTACCTCGCCACGGGCGCCACGTGGCAGCCGCTCTACGACGCACGCCTCGACCCGGCCACAGAAGAGGTGAAAATTTCCTGGCAGGCGCAGGTCTTCCAGACCACGGGTGAAGACTGGAAGGAAGTCGCCGTCACCCTGGCCACGACGCAACCGTCCGCCGGAATCGACCTGCCCGCGCTGGCGTCGCTCAACCTTACCCTGCCGCAGCGGGTCGTTTCGACCCTGACTTCATTCAACAGCGAGTACATCGACAGTTTGCCGATCCTTGGAAGGAACCATCAGGACGTCCTGAGGCTGGCGCCCGGCGTCGCCGATGTCGATACGGACGGCAATCCTGTCATCCACGGTGCGCGCGACACCGATGTGGCCACCCTGGCGGACGAGGCGAAAACCCTTCCAATCCAGTTCGCCCTCGCCAGCGCCGACCGCCACGAGGCGGCGGTCACATTCATCCTGCCCGGCCCGCTGGACATCCCGAGCGACGGGCAGCCGCACAAGCACCTGATCGCGACACGCGAGATGCAGGCGAAAATCGAGCACCGAGCCGTGCCGCAAATCGTCCCGGGAGTCTTCCTGGTCGCGACGGTCAAGCTGCCGGGAGACGTGCCGATCCTCCAGGGCAAGGTGCAGCACTTCGTGGGGAGCGACCTCGTCGGCAGCTCGGTCACGGTGGGGCGCGCGGCGGGCGAGGAGTTCGCCCTGTCGTTCGGTACCGACGATCGCCTGAAGGCTGAGAGGAAGCAGATCCAGAAGAGAGTGGAGCGGCATGGCAAGGACGATGAAGTCGCCTATCGTTTCGTCACCACCCTCGAGAACCATCTCGGCCGCGACGGCGTCATCGAGGTGAAGGACCGCATCCCCGTGTCGGACGACGAGCGGATCGAGATCGCCCTGGACGACGAGACGACGACCGTCGGCGCCGCGAGCGACCCGAACGAGCCTGGCATCCTGACCTGGAAGGTCCCGGTCCCGAAGGGTGCCAAAAGGGAGATTGACCTCGTCTACCGGGTGCGAGCGCCCCGCGGCGTGGTCGTCGCGGGCCTGGAGTAGAGGAACGTGCTCAGCGCTTCACCGCCGGACCGAAGACCTGGGTCGGGAAGCCCCTCCGGAGCATTTCGATGAACACGTTCCGCCCGCTCTTGTGCTTCGGAACGGGGAAGGCGTACGTGGCGGTCCCACCCGTGATGCACTGCTCGCACGGGATCCTCACCGTGTTCAGCTGGATCCTGTTCCCCTGCGTGTCGTAGAGGATCACGTTGAAGCCGACGAGGTCGGTCTCGATCGACGTGCCCCAGGTGACGGTCCCGGACCCCTTGCCGAGATCGCTCGAGGTGCTGATGAAGATATCGATCACCTTCTCCTCGCCGGGGAAGCCGTTGCAGAACGAGAACGGGTCGCAGGCGTCGCCGATGCCGTCGTGGTCGCAGTCCTCCTGGCCCGGGTTCGTCTTGCCGATGCAGTTGTCGCACACGTCCCCCACCCCGTCGCCGTCGAAATCGTCCTGATCCTGGTTCACAAGGATGTGGCAGTTGTCGCAGGCATCCCCCAGTCCGTCGTGGTCGAGGTCGGCCTGGAGCGGATCGGCCACGGTCGGGCAGTCGTCGCAGGCGTCCCCCAGGCCGTCGTGGTCGGTATCGTGCTGATCGGTGTTCGCCAGGTCCGGGCAGCTGTCGCCCAGATCGGTGACGCCGTCCCCGTCGGCGTCCGTCGAGCCGCTGTTGAGCAGGACGGAGCCGCTCCCCGAGGCGAGCGCCGCGGCGAGATCGCCGAGCCCATCCCCGTTGAAGTCGGCCGAGGCGAGCGCCGTGGGAGTGTCCCCGGTCAGGAAGGGGCCGCGGAACAGGAACGAGCCGCCGCCCCGGTTCAGGAACACCTGAAGCCGGCCCTTGTCGGGCAGCACCGACGCGACGTCGTCCCGGCCGTCCCCGTTCAGGTCGGCGACGATTCCCGAAAGACCCACGGGCGAGGGCGCCGCGAGCACCGGCGCCGTCGCCGCCGTTCCGCCGGGAGGAGGGGATACGAACGTCCCGTCGTACCAGTGCAGGATCGTCGGGGCAGACAGGGCGCCGTTCGCGCGGCTGTAGAAGATGAAGATGTCGTCGAATGGCGTGAACACCGCCAGATCCTCCTTCGGGTCGGTGTTGAAGTCCCCCACGGCGACGCTGGCCGAAGGCGGGAAACCGGGCGAACGGACCGGCGGCCGGAAAGTACCGTCGCCGTTGCCGAGAAAGACCCAGAACTCCTGATCCTGGCTCTCCCCCACCGCCAGATCCGGCCGCCCGTCTCCGTCGAAATCGCCAGCGGCGACCGCGGACGGCGCCGCGCCCGCGAAGAGCGGCGCCGCCGCCGTGAACGAGCCGTTCCCGCCGCCGAACAGGAGGGAGACTCCTCCCGGTGCCGCGCCGGGCCGGCCCCGGTCGGCCACGGCCAGATCGATTGCACCGTCGCCGTTGAGATCGACCGCGGCCAGGGACACCGGCACGGCCCCGGCGGGCAGGCGTGTCTCCGCGAACGTGCCGTCCCCTCTCCCGAAGAGGATCGACAGGTCGTCCGAGCCTTCGTTGGCCATCGCCAGGTCGGTGCTGCCATCGTTGTCGAGATCGGCCCGCACCAGGGACGACGGATCGGTCCCCACGGAGCCCGCGGAACCGGCGGCGAGCGTCCCGTCCCCCGCGCCCAGGAGGATCGACACGTCTCCGGGAGTGTTGCCGCAGATCGGCTGGCAGGTGAACACGCCGCCGTTCGCCACCGCCAGGTCGGCGCGGCCGTCACCGTCGAAATCCCCGGAGACGGCGGAGCGGACGCGACCGGCGGTGAACCGGGAGCGCGCTCCGAACGTCGCACCCTCGGGGTCGAGGAGGAGTCCCATGTCCGGTCCGAACACGTCCTGCCGGGGGGTGCCGGTCATGACGACGTCGTCCCGCCCGTTCCCGTTGAAATCGGCCGCCGCGATCCGGATGGTGCCGCCCGTGGCGACGAACCTCCTCTCCGGCCCGAACGTGCCGTCTCCGTGCCCGTTGAGCAGCGCGATGTCCGTGCCCCCGACCACGAGGGCCAGATCCGGGATGGCGTCGGCGTCGAAGTCTCCGAGAGTCATGTCCAGGACGGCCCCCTCCACTCCGATCCGCCCCATCGGGGCAAAGGTCCCGTCCCCCAGGCCGCGAAGCAGCGTGACATCACCGGCGAAGTCCGGTCCGGCGCCGCGATCGGCGACCGCCAGGTCGGGCCGGGCGTCGCCGTCCAGGTCGCGCACCGCGAGGGCTGCCGGCGACGGGCCGGTCGCAATCCGGATCTCCGGTGCGAAGGCCCCGTGGCCGTCGCCGAGGAAGATCGACACGTCGTTCGAGGACGAGTTGCCGGCGATCAGATCGGCCCGGCCGTCGCCGTTCAGGTCGGCAACGGCGACGGCGTCGGGATGATCGCCCTCCTTGATGATGGTCCGGGGGCCGAGCGTTCCGTCGCCGCGCCCCAGGAAGATCTCGACATCCCCCGGAACGTCCGGACAGGTCGGACAGAAGGTTCCGCCCTGAGCGGCGCCGGCCACGTCGAGGTGGCCGTCGCCGTTGAGGTCCGCCACGGCGACATCCATCACCGGAATGCCGGCGAAGAAATCCAGGTCCTCCTCGAAGGAGCCGTCTCCGCGGCCGGGGAGCACGATCAGCCTGGACGGTCCGGCGCTCACGATGTCGGGATGGCCGTCCTCGTTCAGGTCCCCTACCGCGATCGAGTCGAGGGGGTAGGCCTCGTACTGGACCTGCCGCGAGAACGTGCCGCGGCCGCTGCCCAGCACCACCGCGATCGCCAGGGTGTTCTCCTGGGTGACGGCATAGTCCAGCCGGCCGTCGGCGTTGAAATCGGCGGCGACGACGTCCGTGCCGCGGATCCCCACGACGGAGAGCGTGTTCGGAAAGAGCGGCTCGGCGTGGCCGGGAAGGGAGAGCAGCGCCGCCGCGACCACGACGGGCAGGAGGAAGGTCGTCCTCATCGTCGCACCTCGTGCGTCCGGGCGCGGCCGGACGGGCAGACGGGTTTCCGCAGAGGAATCGCGTGGTATCTGAGAGGAATGTACCGCGGTCCCTTGCCGGATCAACCGGGAACTGCGGGTCCTCTGCGATCCGAGGACCCCGGGGACCGGGAGAGCGGGGGGACGAGAGCGAGGTCGGCACCCGGGTCGGTCCCCTGGGTGCCCTTGCCGCGGAGCGGGCTGGCCCCGGCGAGCCGAAAGTCGCCGTGACCGTAGTCGACGAAGCCGACCCCCGCGATGGAGGAGGGATAGAAATTATCGGCGGGGTACCGCCGCGGGGCCGGATTCGCGATGACGACGTTCTTGCGGAACTCGAACCCGGGGAAATAGTGCTCGAGCGCCGGCAGGCCGCTGCCCAGGCCGCTGCCGAAGACTCCGTACGTGTTGTGCTCGACGATGTTGTCCCGGAACACCAGGCCCGGGCTCGGCGCCAGGTCGGCGGCGATGATGCTGCCGGTGTGGAACGCCGTGTTGTGCTCGATCGTGACGCCCGATGCTCCGTCGACGATCTGGAACAATGTCCCCGACCCTTCCCTGCCGGGCGACCCGATGTCGATGAACAGGTTGTTCGCGATCTCGAGACGCGTGGTCCGTCCCGCGCGCGCCGGCGACGTGTTGTCGATCCCGAGGATGTTGACACCGGACGTCGTGTTCCTTACGACGTTGTTCGCGAAGGTCACGTCCTGGACCACGGCCCAGGGCGCCTTGTCCCCCTCGGTGCGCACCGTGAACAGGATTCCGAACCCGTCCTGTCCGTCGACCCAGTTGTTCTCCAGCACGTTGTGCTCGACCAGGACGCGCCGGGCGTTTTTCAGCTCGAAGATGTTCTTGACCGACCAATGCGTCCCCTCGAACGACGGATCGTCCGCCTTCCAGGCCGGCGGCTTGTACAGGTGGTTGTCGCGCACTTCGATGTCGGAGGGGACCAGACCGGGGATGGAGGGGGGCGACCCCCCGAAGATGATGTTCTCCCCCGCTCCCTCGAGATGGTTGTTGACGATCCTGAACGGACCGGGGCCGTTCCAGCCCGCGATCGCCTGCGAATCGGCCCCGGGCTCCTTGAAGTCGGCGAGCCAGGAATCGATGACGGCCGTGTCGCTGGAGTTGAGGGCGATCCCCCGCCGGGTCCCTTTGCGAGGATCGCCGTGGAGATAGCAGCGATCGACGACGATGTGGTGCGGCAGGCTGTCCGCCGAGGTCTCGTCGTTCCCGAGAAGGACGAGACCGTAGAGGAACGCGCCGGTCGCAGGACGGATCTCGAGCCCGACGAACCGATAGTGGTGCGCTCCCGGCGCCGTCCGGATCACGGCGCCGGACGCGGACTCGAGCCTGGGCATGATGCGCGCGAACGACGGGTCGACGCGCGTCCCGGGGGGCGGCAGATCGCCGTTCCCCGCGCCCGTCCGGACGACGATCCATCCCGAACCCTCCTTCCTGGGAAGCGTGAACGGTCCCCGGTAGACCGCCCCCGCCTGCAGGACGATGACGTCCCCCGGAGCCGCCTTGTCGAGCGCTTCCTGGAGATCGCCGCCGGCGGCGACGGCGAGGGTCTTCCCCGCGGGGGCTGGGAACGCGGTGTCGACGGTGGTCCGCGGTCGTTCGACCTTCCCGATGGACGAAGACGCCAGCGGAAGAGCCGCGAGCACCGCCGCCACCGCGAGCGTCCTCACCGGGATTCCACCTGTTCGCGCCGGTGCGCCGGCGCCTTCACAGCGCCGCGCGTCAGATCGATCACCGTCTGCCCGGGTCCGATGTCCGCCAGCACGCCGGCCGCCTCCTCGCCGGGGCGGCCGATGACGAGGACGTCCGCGTGGGCCAGGAGCGCCGGCGCGCTGCCGCACATCAACGACGCGATGTGCGGGATCTCCTCACGGATGAAGCGGCGGTTCGCGCCCACCAGCCGGGCGATCGAGACGCTCCGGTCGAGGATGCGGACGTCGCACCCCTTGCCGACGAGCGTCTCCACGAGCGCGACCATGGGACTCTCCCGGAGATCGTCCGTCCCCGGCTTGAACGACAGGCCGACGATCCCGACGCGCTTCTTGCGGGTCCGCAGGACCGTCTCGACGGCCCGGCGGATCTGCTCGTCGTTCGAAGGCAGAATGGACGAAAGGAGCGGCAGCGGCAGGTCCGCCTGGCGGCCGGCGTGGACGAGGGCGCGCAGGTCCTTCGGCAGGCACGATCCTCCGAACGCGAAGCCTGGGCGAAGGTAGGCCTCGGAGACATTGAGCTTCCGGTCCATGAGGAAGATCCGCATGACCTCCGCGGCATCGACACCCAGGGCCTGGCACGCGTCCGCGATCTCGTTGCCGAAGCAGACCTTGAGGGCGTGGAAGGCGTTGCAGACGTACTTGACGGTCTCGGCGACCCGCAGAGTCGTGTGAATGAACGGGGCGTCGACGCCGGTATAGAGCGATCGGAACAGGAAGGCGGTCGCGGGATCGTCGCACCCGAAGAGCGTGAACGGGGGCTGCGCGAAGTCGCGCAGGGAGGACCCCTCGCGCATGAACTCGGGATTCACGGCGACCCGCAGCGGCCCTCGCTGTCCCTGCAGCGGCCCCGAGAACAGCGAGGGAAGGAGGACTCTCTCGGTCGTGCCGGGGAGAACCGTGCTGCGCAGCACCACGGTGAACGGCTCTTCGCGGCCCGCGAGCGCCAGGCCGATCTCGCGGCCCACGCGCTCGATCGCCGCGACGTCCGGCTGCCCGTTGGCGCGCCCCGGAGTCCCGACGCAGATCAACGCCACGTCGGAGCCCTCCACCGCCTCCTTCGGATCGGTCGTGGCTCGAAGCCGCCTCTCGCCGACGACCTCCTCGAGCAGCCCGCCCAGCCCTGCCTCGACGACGGGCGGCATCGCCTCGTTCAGCATGGACACTTTGTCCGGGTCCACATCGACACCGATCACCTCGTGCCCGGTCTTCGCCAGGCAGGCGGCGGTCACGCAACCGACGTACCCGAGCCCGAACACACTAACGCGCACGACGGATCTCCACCTCTCTCTCGTCCGGGCGCCGCGCCAGAAGCTCCTCCGCCTGGCGGCGGACGCAGGCTTCGATGAGATCGTAGCGGCGGCGGATCTCCGTCACGTCTCCATCGTAGGGATCGGGAATGTCGATCGGCCGCGGGACGCGGCCGCCTCCCTCCGAGTGGAACAGCCTGATCCTGTCGGTGAAGTCCGGATGGCGCGCGCGCAGCTCCGCCTCGATGAGGGAGTCCATCGGGACGATGAGTGCGGCGCGCTCCAGGAGCGCGCGCGACACCGGCCGCGCCTGATGGCTCTCGAGATCGATCCCGAAATGCCGGGCGGCGATGCGCGCACGCGGGTCGGCGGGCTGGCCCTTGCGGGCGTAGAGACCGGCCGAGCTCACCTCGACCGCACGTCCGCCCCGATCGTCGAGGCACCGCTTCAGGAGCGCCTCCGCCATCGGGCTGCGGATGATGTTGCCGCGGCAGATGTACACGACGCTGTGGACCGCCCGGGGCGGCTCCCCCGGTGCTGTGCGCAGGCCGAGGGCGCGCCTGAACCTGAGACTCCAGTAGATCCGGATCTGCCGCGCGTCGAGGGTCCGGTGCGCCCTCGCCAGCGTCAGGATCCCGCGCGGCAGCCATCGCCTGCCGCGCCGGAGGATCGGGATGCGGCCGGCGCTCCCGCCCGTGGTCCGCCCGGCGCGGGCCCGCCCGACGGCCTCGGCGCAGAGCACCTCGAAGTCCTCCGCCACCCGCGGCCAGCCGAAACGGTCCTCGACCAGCCGCCGTCCCGCCGCGCCGAGCGCGGCGCGGCGCCGGGGATCGCGCAGGAGCGAGACGATGGCCCGCGCGAACTCCTTGGGATCGTCCACCTGCAGGAAGTGCACGCCCGGGACGAGCGGAAGCCCCTCCGCCCCCACGGTCGTCGAGACCACGGCCTTCCCCGCCGCCAGCGCCTCGAATATCTTGAGACGCGTCCCGCCGCCGATTCGCAACGGCACGACGTACACCATCCCCTCCGAGAGATAGGGGCGCACGTCCGGGACGGTCCCGGTGACGCGCGCACCGGCGGCGGCCGCGGCGGCGCGCAGCCGGGCCGTCGGGTTCCGTCCGACCACCGAGAACGAGACGTCCGGGACGTAGGTCCGGACAACGGGAAGGATCTCGCCCAGGAAGTGCAGGATCGCGTCCTCGTTCGGATACCAGTCCATCGAGCCGGTGAAGACGATCGACGGACGCGGCGATTCCTCGCCGCCCGGCGTGAAGTAGGTGGCGTCGACCCCCGTGGGGACGGCGCTCACCGGGGCGCCCACGGAGCCGGCCGCGAGCAGCGCGGCGTCCGCCTCGGACACCGCCACGGTCAGGTCCGCGCGGGCGCATGCCCGCGACTCGGCCCGGCGCATCTTCCGCCACTCGATCGCCAGCGGCAGGCGAATCCACGGCCGTCGTTCGATCGAGCCCAGCCGTCTCCAGATCAGGTGCTCCACGTTGTGGGCGAAGAACAGCACGGGCAGCGGCCCGTCCAGGGGGACGTTCACCGTGGCGCTGAGGAAATCCGCGACGCAGAGATCGGCCCCCCCCGAGAGCGCTCGCCGGCGCACTTCACGCGCCAGGGCCGGGACCTGGAACTTCAGGAGATCGACCGGCAGCGGCGAGAGCCACGAACGCAGGAGCGTCCGCGCGAAGGCGGCGGTGGACCGCTTCGGGATGTCGAACGGGAAGGAGACGACTTCAGCGCGCGGCAGGCGGCGGGCCAGGGCGCCGGCATCGTCGGCCGCGGCGTGCGTCGTGAGGAGGACGACGGAGTGGCGGCGCGACAGCTCCGAGACCAGGTGGAAGCTCCGCAGCCGGCCGCCGGTCTCGAGCGGCCACAGCCCCCCGACCTTGACCCAGAGGATCCTCAAGCCGGGGCCTCAGACATGGGGCGCCCTCTCGAGCACCGGCAGAGGCTGCCCGGGCGCGCGGCCGCCGGGACCGCGCAGCGCCGCCCCGGCGAGTGCTATGAAGAACGGCAGAGGATCGGCCGGCCACAGGTCGTCGTAGTGCAGGTCCCTCCCGGCCGGCTTCAGGAAGTCGAGGACGGTCCTCAGTCGGGAGGGGTAGCTGTCGGTCCATCCGGCCGGCCGTCCACGCAGCACCCGCACGAGGTGCTGCACGTCTCCCGCGAGCCAGCGGCAGCGGACTCCCATCCGGTAGTCGAAGCGCTCCTCACACTTCCCCTCGACGGCGAGGGTATAAAGGAGGAACGGGAAGTCCACGCCGCTGGCGACCGCGAGCGGCAGCGAGTTCCAGAAGCGGCCGTTGATCTCCATCAGTCGCGGCCGGCCGTCGCGCGCGTCCCTCTTGAACTCGACCATGGCCACGCCGTGCCAGGAGAGAGCCTCCAGGAGAGCGCGCGCCGCCTCGGCCATGTCGGGCGGCGGCGATACGCTCTCGCGCAGCGAGCTCCCCGAGCCGGTCGGCTGGATCATGCGCAGCCGCCGGTGCGCGAACAGGGCCCTGGGCCGGCCGCGGTCGTACAGGGCCGAGATGCCGTACCCCTCGCCCGGTATGAACTCCTGGATCAGCGGCGACGGCGCGCGCCGATGCACGGAGAGGTACGCGGCCTCCAGGTCGTCCGGCCCGAAGCAATACACCGGCGGCCCCCCCTTCGTCATGCCGCCGTCCGCCATCAGGTACTCGGAGCACCGGGGCTTGATCACCGCGGGATAGGTCAGGCGCGAGCGCACCGCCGCGACGTCGGACGGGTTCGACAGCACGATTGTCCTCGGCACGGCGATCCCGAGCGACGCCGCCAGGCCGATCGTCGCCTGCTTGTCGAACGCGACGCGCAGGGATTCCTCGGAGGGAAGCGGCGCCAGCCTGGTCCGGGATTCGATCTCCCGGCGCATCGGGCCCATCGCCAGGATCGTCCGCTCCGTCATCGGCATGAGGAGATCCGGCCGGTGGACGTCGAGGAGCCGGCGCAGGCCTTCCTGGAACTCCCTCACGCCGCGGATCGGCGAGGGGTAAAGGGCGCGCGCCGCGCAGAAGCGGCTGAACCCGGCCTGCGCCAGCCGGCCGGTCTCGGCCGCGATGACGCGCAGACCGCGGCGCCCGAGCGATCGGACGACCGCCAGGGCGTGGTTTCCGGAGGCGTCGGTGACCAGGACGCTCATGTCCGTGTGAACCCGGCCCCCAGCCCGGAGGTCTCATCGAACGGCAGCCCGGCATCGACCCGATCCCGCCGCGCCACGAGGCGCTGGCAGATCGACTTGACCGTGCCCACCCAGTCGTAGGCCCCCGCGAGCTTGCAGCGCACGCGGAAGGGAGTATCGGCCTCCTCCATCGGGATGCGCGGCAGGGCGTAGAGATCCACCCCGGGAGCGCACCGGCCGATCACCGTGGTGCACGCACCGTCGTACTCCATCCCGCGCAGCATCTCCTCGAGACTCTGATCGAAATCCTTGTAGGCCTGTGATCCGAACGGGTAGGCGAAAAGATCGATCGGCGCTCCCAGCCGCTCCGCCAGGATCTCCCTCGATCTGCGGGCTTCGAACTCCGCCTCCGCGCCGGACAGCCGGCCCAGGGATCGATGCGACATGGAATGCGACCCGACCTCGACTCCGTGCCGATGCATGTCCTCGACCTCATCCCAGGACAGCGGCAGCCAGGCCAGCGGGGGCGTGCCGCCGCGCGCGGCCGGGGCGTCCTCGACACCGAGGTGGCGGTAGAACGAGTACCGTCCGACATAACCCGGGACCACGAACAGAGTGGCGGGCAGGCGATGGCGCCGCAGGACCGGGTAGGCGTTCACGAACTGGCCCCGGAAACCGTCGTCGAAGGTCAGCACGACCGAGCGCGCGGGAAGCGGCGTCCGCCCGTCCCGGAGCGCCCGGACCAGGGACGAGAGCGGGATGACCTCGTAGCCGGCGTCGAGGATGGCGAGGATCTGCCGCTCGAACCGGTCCGGGGAGACGCAGTCGGCGCAGGCCGGCACCCCCTCCACGGGACGGCCGACCTGGTGATACAAGAGGATCGGGACGCGGGGCCGCTCTCCCAGGCGGCGGCGCAGCAGGCACCACGGATAGAGCGCCGCCGTGACGGCGCGCTCCAGGCGGAAGAACAAGGTCTCGGCGCAGGACCTCAAGGTATCGATCATGGGTGACGCCTCCCGGCCGCCCCCGCGGCCATTGCAAGACCAGGCGACGCGATCCTGGCCGCGGGCTCGCTCGCGGCCGACATCATGTCGGCGGGGTCCTCACCATCGATGAAGATTCGCTGCCAGATTTCCAGGTTGATCAGGAGCCACAGCCTGTCGGCGTGCCGCGCCGACCCGGAGCGGTGCTCGGCGTAAAGACGCTCGACCTCGGATCGATCGAAGAGACCGCGGCCGAGGGCGCGGGGTCCCAGGACGAGATCGCCGACGAGCGGCGCGAACGGCCCGCGGAACCAGAGACCGACCGGGACCGGGAAGCCCATCTTCCTCCGCGTCAGGATCTCGCGCGGCACCAGCCCCCGGACCGCCTCCCTCAGGATCGCCTTGGTCCGCAGGCCGCGGATCTTGAGATCGGGCGGCAGGGACGCGATGTACTCGACGAACTCGTGGTCCAGGTAGGGGACGCGGCTCTCGATCGAGGCCGCCATGCTCATCTGGTCCTGCTTCATGAGGAGCTCGACCAGGTAAGTCTGGAGGTCGGCGTGGCTCATCTTCTGGAGCGAGGAGCCGGCGGTCTCCCCGTAGCAGCGCAACCCGACGGCATACGGGTCGCGGGCGTCGAGCGGGCCGCGGTCCAGAAGGAGCGTCTTGAGCCGCGCCTCGGGAAACACCGCGAAGTTCTCGAAGAACGACTCTCGCGGGCCGGACCCGAACGCCAGGAATGTCCGCGAGGCGTACCGGCGGGCCGGCCGTGGCAGCGTCGTGACGAGGCGTCCCGCGGCGTCCCTCAGGATCGGGGGCACCAGCGCGCCGTAGGCCGCGCCCAGACGCTCGTTCCAGCGCGTGACCCGGTAGCGGTTATAGCCGAGGAAGAGCTCGTCCGCCCCTTCTCCCGTCAGCACCACCTTGACGTGCTCCGCCGCCAGCCGGGAAACGAAGTGAAGCGGAACGCTCGAGGGAAAGGCGATCGGCTCGTCCTCGTGCCAGACGAGGCGCGGCAGGGCGTGGAAGAATTCCCCGGCGGACATGACCACCTCGCGGTGCACAGCGCCGACGGAGCGCGCCGCGAGCCGCGCGTACGCCAGCTCGTCGGCATCCTTCTCGGCGAAGCCGACCGCGAAGGTGCGGAGCGGGCGGCCGGCCAGCCTCGCCGCCAGCGCCGCGATGGCCGAGGAATCGATCCCGCCGGACAGGAAGAGGCCCACGGGGACGTCGCTCATGAGGTGGACTCTCACGGCCTCCTCGAGCCGATCCCGCACTCTCACGGCCTCTTCCTGAAGTCCGCCGCCGGCCGGCTCCCGCGGCGCGGGCAGGCTCCAGTAGCGGCGCCCTCCGAACCCGCGCTCGAGGGACCAGGTCAGCGTCCTCCCGGGCAGCAGCTTGCGCACGCCGCGGAAGAAGGTCTCCTCGCCGGAGACGAAGCGGGTCGCCAGGAACTCGGGGAGGACCGCTTCGTCGAGCGCGGCCCGCACCGAGCCCGCGGCCAGGATCGCCTTGATCTCCGAGGCGAACAGCAGCTCGGAGTCGGTCAGGGCGTAGTAGAGCGGCTTGATCCCGAGGCGATCGCGCGCCAGGAGCAGCCGCCCCTCCCGGCGGTCCCAGAGCGCGAAGGCGAACATGCCGCGCAGTCGCTCGACGCACCCTTCCGCTTCGTCTTCGTAGAGATGCAGGATGGTCTCGGTGTCGCTGCGGGTGCGGTAGCGGTGTCCTTTCGCCTCGAGGAGCGGCCGCAGGACCGGGTGGTTGTAGGTCTCGCCGTTGTGCACGATGACGAGCGAGCCGTCCTCGTTGGTCATCGGCTGGGCGCCGCCGGCGACGTCCATGATCGCCAGACGACGGTGCCCGAGCCCGATCGGTCCTTCGATCCACTGTCCCGACCCGTCCGGCCCCCGGTGCCGGAGCGCGTCGGCCATCCTCTTCAGTCGGCTGGCATCCACCCTTTCGCGGGGGTCGAACCGGACGATTCCGACGATCCCGCACATCGATCTAGGACCTCTCCACGACGAAATCGTCGTCGTCGAAGCGGAAGGACTCTCCCGACGAGTCGAGGCGGAGGCCGGCCAGGCGGCCGTCCCGGAGGAGCGGGAGCACGGAAGGGAGAGGCTCGGACGGTCGATCGCACGGCAGAAGGAGGGTGACGATCCGCACCGGCAGGCGCGTCACGGCCCGGTAGATCAGGACGGGAGCCGCCAGGCGGCGGCCGTAGTCCGGCGACACCCACCCCTGGATCGGCCCGGTCTCCCCCTCGCGCACCTCGCCGGAGAGCGGGACTGTCGCCAGGGGGCGGATCCTGAGATCGTGGCGCCCCGGTCCGTACGCCCGCGCCCACAGCTCCGGATCGACCGTCACGACCATCGGGCCGAACTGGAATCGGAGCTCGACCCGGTGCTCCTCCCGGCCGTCGAGGTCGTCCACGATGATGAAGAACCGCGGCTTGACGAACAGCAGACGGCGGCGGTGCCTCACCGGATCGGACAGACGGCCGTAGGCGTCGTGCTCGGCGTCGGCGAAATCGACGTCGTCCGAGGTGAAGAAGCGGCGCAGGCGCGCCGCGGGCCTCTCCTTCCAGGCGAACGGCCCCGCCGCCTCGGCCTGGGGCCGGCCATCGACGATCACGGTGCTGTGGGCCGCGGTACCGCGGAAGAAATCGCGCCACTCCGGCTCGGCGGTATACCCGTAGGTGCCGGGGTCCGTCAGGAACGGCTTGCCGAACGCGGCGCACTGGATTCCGAGCAGGTCGGCGTGCCCGTGCCCCGCGCTGATGGGACAGCCGAGCGGACCGACGTCGAAGATGAGCTGATGGTCCCGGGGCGACCAGCCGCTGCGCATCACCGCGTACCCGCCTTCGGGGAACAGGCGGGAGGGGTTCACGGCCGGCGGTTCAGGCGTCATCGCCTCGAAGGCTTCGATCCCGGCCCGCCCGAGCAGCCACAGCGTCTCGGGGGCCGCTCCGGCGGCCGCCCAGGCGTAGTCGGCCCGCTCGAACAGGGCCGCCGCGGTCGAGAACACCCCGCGAAGATCCTCGGGACTCCTCTCGTCGAGAGGCAACAGCCAGCCGCCATCGGCGTCACCGATCGAAGGCATCGCTCCGTCGGGGCGCCGCAGCGCCAGCAGGACGTCGAGCATGCGGCAGACCCGCTGTTCCAGGACCTCGGGCAGATCCAGGCCGCTGCGGCGCGCCAGGATCAGGAAATGCAGGTAGATCTCCACGGTGTAGCGCTGGTAGCAGGTGGAGCGCTCGAAATACACACCGTCGGGAAGAATCTGCCGCCCGCTCTCCTCCAGCAGAATCCGCGCGCCCAGCTGTCCCCAGCGCGGGGCGTCGCGCAGGCCCGGGAAGAGGGTGCCGGCGTAGAACAGGCCGAGCGCCTCGCCGGTGAGGTGCGTGTTGGGCGAGTACGATCGCGACAGGTACCGTTCCACGTGCGTGGCGTGCGCCCGGATGGAGGAGAGCATCTGCGTGAACAACCCGTTCGTGAGCGCCGGCGCGCCCCGGAACAGACAGAGGGCCCAGCACCAGGAGATCAGGCGCAGGGCCGCCTCCAGGCTGCTCGTCCAGTTGATTCCGATCCCCTCCGGGTTGGCCTTGAGCCAGTCGCGCACGTGAAGCGCGAACGCCTCGGCGAAGCGGTCGTCCCCCGTGAGACGGAACGCCTGCCCCAGGCGGACCAGCCACTGGTGACGGTTGAGCTCCCAGACCACCTTGCTGTCCCCGACCGCCCGGGCATCGAGCGGATCGATCAGGCTCCAGTGGACCAGCGGGGCGCGTCGCCCCGAGACCGGGTCGAGGTGCCAGTCCACCGGATCGCCGAACGAGAGACCGCGGTACCCGAGCAGATCGAAGCGCCCCTTCCAGAGATCTGAGGCGGTTCGGAGCGCGCGTGTCCGGGCTTCCGGCATCCGGGCTGCCAGGAAGAACGGCGTCGCGCGGGTCATCGCCCCGGCGAAGAACCGCACCGCGCTCACCTTGCGGAAGCGCTCGAGGCGATGCTCGTCCGTGAAGGACCGCATGGGCTCCGGACGCGCCAGGCCCCGCCGCTCCAGCCACTTGCGCCCCTCCTGGCGGCCGCGCTCGGCGAGGCCGCCCATCCCGATGCCGAGCAGACGCTGCAGTCTCATCACGACCGCCCCGCGTACACCGCCGACCACGCCTCCCGCACGCTCGTCCAGGCGTAGTCCCTGATCGCCTCCCGGGCACGCCGCGCGATGAGCAGGGCCCGCTGCGGCTCCTGCAGCAGGGCGGCGACGGCCTGCGCCATCGCATCGGGCCGGTCGGGAGGCACGAGGAGGCCCATCTCCCCCGACCCGACCATGGCGGGGATGTCCCCGGTGCCGGTGGACACGACGGGAAGACCCGAGGCGAAGGCCTCGAGGATCGAGACCGGCTGGTTGTCGATGACCGACGAGTTGACGAAGATGTCCGAGCCTTCGTAAAGGGCCGGCACGTTCTCGGGCTCCACCCGCCCCGCGAACCGGATGCCCTGCGGGCCGAGCCGGGCAGCCACCTGCCGGAGGCGTTCCTCCTCGCTGCCGTACCCCGCGAGGGTCAGAGTCGCCTCGGGGTAGCGGCTCCGCAGGGCGGCGAAGGCCCGCAGGGTGTTCTCCACCCGGTAATGCGGCTCGAAATTGCGGGTGGACAGGAGGCGCGGACGCAGCGGGACGCGCTCGCGGTAGCAGAATCGCGGCGTCTCGATCACGTTCCGGATGACCCGCGCGCGATATCCGTGGACCGCGAAGATCCGTCGCAGGTACTCCGAGGGAACGACGATCTCGTCGACCCGCCGCAGCCACGGGTGGACAAGGGCTCCCCACCGGGCGAGATGCCGCTCCGCTTCACCGCTGTGGTAGTGAAGGATCACGCGCCTGTGGAGAGCCCTCGCCATCGTGATGGCGGCCGCGGGGCCCAGGAGAAACGACCAGTAGGCCGCCGAGAAGACGTGCACGACGTCCGCGTCCCTCAAGCCGCCCAGACTCGGGAGATAGAGCGCTTCGTTCAGCACCGTCCGGGCATACGGCCAGCGGCGCGCCCAGCGGATCGCGGCGGGGAAGGGCGGGTTGACCGGGATGAATGTGACCTCCGCTCCGTCCGCGCGCAGCGCGGCCGCGAGGCTGGCCGCCTGGACGAACTGTCCGCCGAGGATGTCGTGGCTGGCGGCCACCATGGCGATCTTCGGAGACCGTGACGACCGGAGGCCGCGCATGCCCCTACCTCTGCGCCTCCAGGATCGACACGAGCCGCCGGCGCAGACCGCTGTCGATGAATCCACCGGCCAGCGCGGCGTAGGCGAGAAGGTAGACCACGCCGCTCACGAGCATCGACGCCACGGGGGGAAGCGCCAGCGTGTCCTTGACCAGGAGAGCCGGAAGAGCGGCGGCCAGGGCCGAGAGGAGGGTGGCGGCCAGGGACGACCACGGCATGAGTCCGGACCACGTCACCTTCAAATGGCGCTTCACCCGGAAGAGCGCCAGCGATTTCCCGACCAGGACGGCCAGCAGGGACACGAACACGCCGCCCAGCAGCTGGAAGCGCCCGAGGAACCAGCCGACCGTGGCCCCGATGATCAGGAGCTTGACCGCCCCGAGCAGAAACAGGAAGCGGGTGTCGGCGTGCACCCGCAGGACTCCGTCCACGGGGAGCGTCATGAGAAGGAAGGATGCGGTCCAGACCATGAAGATCGGCACGCTCTCCAGGTAGCGCGCCGTGAACAGGAAGACGATGAGGTCGCGCGCGTTGACCAGCAGGATCGCGACGAGGGGGAAGAACGCCAGGGCCAGCTTGCGGACCGTGGCGTGCCAGGCGGCCACGGCCGCCTCGCCGCGGCCGGTCCGGAGGTCCTCCCCCATCTTCACCATCATGACGTTGCAGCTCGTGCCGGCCAGGAGGTCCACCAGCGGCACCTGCAGGCAGCCGACGGAGTAGATCGCGAAGGTCGCCGGATCGAAACGCAGGGACACCGCGTACTGGTGCAGGTTCGCCTGCAGGATCTCGAGCAGGACCGCCAGCTGGAAGGGCATGGCGTAGGCCAGCTGCGTGCGCAGAAGCGAAGGGTCCGGCCGGGGCTCGTGGCCGAACTCCGTGCTCAGTATCCGGATGACCGCCCCGAAGCGCAGAAGCGCGAACGCCGCTCCCCCGATCAGGACTCCCCGGAGGCTCCTCGACAGGAGCACCGGAAGCAGGCACAGGGCGGTCCGCGCCAGGTCCGACGCGGCGTAGGTCCAGGCGGCCCGGGCGAAGCGATTGCGGGCGACCTGCACGATCTCGAGCGGCGTCGATGCGAGCATCAGCCCGAGGTAGAGGCCGATCCACGGAAGGCCTGCCGCGAGGTCGCCGTTTCCGAACCACGCCGCCACCCGGTCACGGCCGGCCCAGAGCGCGAAGAAGCAGAAGGCTCCCGCCGCGGCCAGGACCAGCAGCGAGTTCAGCGTGTAGCGGCCGGCCTTCGCCGGGTCGGCCGGGAGAAAGTAGAACAGGCTCTCCGCCATGCCGAGCTGGGCGATCCCGTACAGAGTGGCGTAGATCAGGAACAGCTGCTTGTACGTGCCGAAGGCGGACTGGTCGAGGGTCCTGGCGAGCACGATCGGGATGCTGAACGCCACGACGATGCCGGCCAGACGGCCCGACATCAGCACGGCGGTGGGTTTGAGGGTCGAATCCATGGGCTCAGTTCCGACGGTGCAGGGGGCACAGCCCGGAGCGATCGAAGGTGCCATCGGCCTGGCAGCCCATCACGGCGGGCGAGAAGGTGCCGAACATCCCGAGGCTCGACTTCTCCCACAGGAGGGTGCGCGGCAGGGTCAGATGGGGATGAGCGGGATCGCGGTGGCGGCACGAGGTGTAGGCGAAGCTGTATCCGGCCGCCTGCACGGCGGCCACGGTCGCGTCGTCGAACCAGCCGTTCGGGTAGGCGAAGTGGTGGACGGCGGCGCCGAGCCGTTCCTCCAGATCGCGCCGGGATCCGACCGTCTCCTCCTGCACGCGCTTCTCGCTCTCCAGGGTCAGGACGACATGCCGGCGCGTGTGCGAGCCGATGGTGACACCCGAGCGCCGCATCTCCTTGAGCATGTCCCAGTCGAGAGGACGACGCTCGCGGAGGGCCTCTTCGTCCACTCCGACCTCCTTCTCGAGCGCTTCCACCAGGAGCGCGAGATCGTCCCGGCGCAGAGTTTCCAGGATCCGTCGCGTCAGCCGGAGCGTATCCCCCGCCGCGGGCGCGGCGTCCGCGAGTCCCTCGACCTCGAGACCGAGGGCCGACACGATGCTCCCGAGCCGGGTGCTCAGGGACTGCGAGGTGTTCCGCGCGCGCAGCAGCGCCAGGTACAGCCGCTCGAACAAGGGGACGCCGGACGTGCCGACAAGGGAGGTCACGACGAAGATCGCCGCCGGCATCCCCTTCGCCTTCAGGAGCGGGAAGGCCAGCTCGTAGACGTCGCGGAAGCCGTCGTCGAAGGTGATGGCCGCCGACGGCCTGCGGAACCTCCCCCCCCGCCCGCGGCGCGTGACGATCTCGTCGAGAGGAACCACATCGAAGCGCCGCCCGATCCAGTCGAGGTGACGGCGAAGCATCGCGCGGCTGACCAGCATGGCCGGGATGGAGCGCCGCGCGCTCCGCGCGTAGTCCTCCACGACCCGGTGGTACCCGACGATCCACGGAGTTCCGGAGCGGCCGTTGAGCCTCCGTCTCAGGAGGCTCGTCCCGCTCCAGCGCAGCCCGCAGGCCAGGCCCGATTTGACGACGTGTCGCACCAAGCGATCAGCTCCTCGGCACGCGCTCGCGCCGCAGGGCGAGCCTGTCGGCGATGGTCCGGGGGAGCACGCGGCGCGCGGCGCGCCGGGCCGCCCGGCTCAGCTCCATCGCGCGGCGGTAGATGAGCCCGCGCAGGTGCGGCGGGTAGCATTCGACCCGTCCGAGCGGGCGGACCCGGTCCGCCCAGCGCTCCTTGTACTGCTCCAGCCCCTGCAGCATGTCGAATTCCTGCGCCCCTTCCTCGAAAGCGCTCTCGATGGCGAGACCCATGGTCACCAGGCCGGTGCTGAATTTCGCGTACGCCGGATCGAACCCCGACTGGTAGAACGAGAAGACCTTCCCGTAACGCAGGGCGTACAGGGCCGCCACCGCTTCGTCGTCCAGCCACAGCGTGAAGATCCTCAGCCAGCCACGCTCGCAGGCGAGCCGCGTGAAGTCTTCGTGGAAGCGTACGTGGCCCGGGGTGTGGAAGGCGCGCGTGAATTCCCTCCAGCGCGCCCGGTGAAGGGCGATCAGACGGCCCAGCGCCGGACCCCGGTCTTCCTCCGTCGTGCTCGCTTCGAAGCGCACCTTGAACTCACGCCGGAGCCGCCGCAGCCTGCGTTTGAAGTTGTATCGGTGCGCCGCACCGAGGCTGCCGAGGTAATCCGTCCACGATCGCCCGGTCAAATCGATGTACCGCGAGACGTTGGTCTCCTCCTCCGAGACGCTCCAGCCGCATCGACCCAGGAGCCGGCCGACCTCGAGCGCGGCGCATCCCCCGATCTTGATCTGCTCGAGCTCGATGGCGCGGTTCATGCCGGAGACGCACTCGGCGATGGTCTTCATGGCGCTGGACTCGTGCCCGCGGCGGATGATCACGTCCAGGTAGTCGGAGCCGATGCTGCCGGTGCCCATGAACTCGAGCGCCGGGAACGGCAGAACGCTGGAGAGTCCCGGCGGCCTCACTGTCATCGGCGCTATGGCCACGAGCTCGCCTCGATGGCGCACGACCGCGATGAACAGCCTCCTGTCCCCTCCCAGATGTCTCCACCAGGTCGACAGCCACTCCCATGTCAGAAACAGGCCATCCGCCTCGCTCTCCGCGAGCAGGTCGTCCCATTCCTCCCTCAACTCCATGAGACGACCGGTGTCGTCTACGACCTCGACCGACACGACCTCCCGCTCCCTCTCCAGAACGGCGCCCAGCGGGCCGCTCCAATCACGCACACCTAGGGTCCAATGCACCACTCCCCCTCCAGCCTCGTCAGAAAGGCGTCGGCCCGATGGATCGCCGCGAGCACGCGCGGGTTCCTGGAATGCACCAGGAACCACGAGATTCCATCATGGTGAAAGACGGACCCCTTCGCGGCGAGCGCCTGGAAGGCGGCCGGGTCCATCTGTCCCGACACCGCCAGGGCACCCCCCTTGCGGGCGTGGTGAAAGAGGTGGGTCAGGACCTCGTCCATGAACCCCTTTCTCGCGGCGACCTGCACGACTTCGCTGATGCCGCCGGCGTTGAGGTAATAGAGGTACCAGCCCAGAAGATCTCCCGCGCCGTCCCGCACGGCGACGCGCTGGAACAGACCACGGCGCCTCCGGTTCGCCAGCAGACTCAGGAGCCAATCCAGGGATGCCCGGTCGTACTGCGGCCGCAGGGATCGATCGACCGTCAGGCGGGACAGCCCCTCCAGCAGATCGTCCGTGGTCAGATCCTCCCCCGTGGAGCGCGGGCGGGGCATCCGGACCGGCTCCCCCAGGACGAGGGGGGCGAGCGCGTCCGCGGCGGAGCAGAAGGGGGCGCACGCCCAGGACGCCACCGCCGCCAGGCCGCGCCGCTTCAGGATCGACAGGACGTAACGGCTCGGGCGCAACGGCCGGGTCCAGCGCAGACTGAGGAGGAGCGAGGTCGATCCTCCGAACCGCTCCAGGATCCGGCGGGACGCGCCGCCCCCCTCGGCGATCGAGAGGTCCTGGCCGCCCTCGAGAAACGCGCGGGCGAGCGCCAGGGCCGCCAGGCTCGATCGGCTGCCGGGCTCGACCATGAAGGTGTGGCTGACCGCGGCCTGGATCGGCCGGCCTTCGAACAGCATCGTGCGCGGCACCACTCCGAGGCACCCGGCGATCGCCCCGGACTCGTCCTCGTACACGAGGGAGGGGAGCGCCTCGTCGCGCCAGGGATTCCGGCAGAAGACCGCGCGCAGGTGATCCTGCACGGACTCGTCGCTGCGCGCCCCGGGCCCGGCGAACACACGCTCGTACAGCCTCACGACCCGCGGAACGTCGCTCTCGGTCATGGGCCGCACCTCGCCGGCCGCCTCCTCCGGCCCGGGAGGTCCGTCCCGGTCGCCAAGTTTTCGGGTCATCTCCATGCCACGTTCCTTCGCGAGCCCGCCCTCACCCGCCGTACTCCCACGGCGTGTCAGCGATGGTCAGGGGTCTCGCCTGCTCGCGGCACTCGGCCTCCATCACCTCCAGGACCACCAGGGCGTGATCGCCGAGACCGTCGAAGATCCGCCGGACGCGGCACTCCAGGTAGGCCGGGGCGTTGTTCAGGATCGGCGCGTCGAGAGCGCCCTTGCGGAACGGCTCGCCGTTGAGGTCGCCGTCGTGCACCCGCGTCGGCGCGAAGAACCGGCGCGCCATCTCCTCCTGCCCGCGCGCGAGGATGTGGACGGCCGCAAGACCGCTGTCCCGCAGGCACGCGAACACGTTGCTCTCCGGGCGGACCGCCGCCATGATGAGCGGCGGCCGGAACGAGGCCTGGGACACCCAGGTCACCGTCGCCGCCCCGTAGCGATGGCCGCTGCGCGCGGTCATGACGTAGAGGCCGTTCGACAGCATCCGCAGGGTCTTCCGGCGCGCGGTCGTGTTCATCCAGTCTTCGCCGCGCGCTTCATCCGGGACCTCTCCTCGACGAAGCCGGCGATCCTCTCGATCGACCGGAAGGTGTCCATCGCGATGTCGGCGAGCGCGACGTCGATCCCGAACTCCCCCTCGAGCCGGGCGAGGAGTTCGACGAAGGCCATCGAATCCAGCGCCCCCGACTCGAACAGATCGGTGTCGGCCGACGGGACGTCCAGGTTCAGACGCTCCGCGAACAACCTCGTGATCCTCGCCTTCAGGGCGTCGTTCCCCTGCATCTCAGATCTCCCGGTGCTCGGTCGCCAGCAGGTCGAACCAGAGACGATCGAAGGGGCGTCCGTCGATGCAGTGGCACTGCCGCTGCCGGCCGATCGGCGTGAATCCCAGGCGCTCGGCGATGCGGCGCGAGGGGTTGTGCTCGACGATCCACGTGTTCACCGCGTGCAACCCGAGCTCCCCGAAGGCGTACGACAGGAGCCTCGACGCCGCCCGCGTGGCGTGGCCGCGCGCGCCGAAGGACTTGTCGCCGACCACGACCCAGATGCGCGCCGTCCGGAACACGCGATCGATGTTCGTCAGCCCGACGATGCCGACGGGTGCGGAGTCGTCATCCGCCGTGAACACGCGCAGGAGCTCGGTGTCCCGCTGTGTCGCGATCTTCAGCCACTCGGGCGTCAGGACCTGCTTGCCGTTGCCGAAGTCCAGCCACTCGTAGTTCTCCTTCCTGGACATCCAGCCGGCGACCAGCCGGATCAGCTCAGGGCTGTCGAGCGGCAACAGTCTCATGGGTCTCGAACAGACGCCTGAGGGAGGCGCGATCGATCTTCCCGTTGCCGTTCCTCGGGAGCCGATCGAACGTCATCCAGCGCGATGGGAGCATGTGGACCGGCAGCAGGCGTCCCAGACTCTGGCGCAGGGACACCGGTGTCGCGTCGGGCTCCGATGCCGGCACGTAGGCGCAGCAGATCATGGCGCCCTCGAACCCGCCGGTGGCGATCGCCACGACCGCGCTCTCCCGGATCGATTCCAGCGTCCCCAGGCAGGTCTCGATCTCCCCGAGCTCGATCCGGTATCCGCGGCTCTTGATCTGCGTGTCGGCGCGTCCGGCGAAAAAGAAACGGCCGGCCTCGTCCCTCCAGGCGAGATCCCCCGTCCTGTAGAGGCGCTCGGACCCTCCCGCGACGGTCGGACGGTCCAGGAAGACTTCGCGCGTCCTGCCGGGGTCGTTCCAGTAACCGGGGCTCAGCCCCGCCCCGCGGATGTAGAGACTCCCGACCTGGCCGTCCGGGAGGGGGTCGAGACCCTCGTCCAGGACGAGCAGCTCTTCTCCGTCGCACGCCACGCCGATCGGGATGACCTGCCGCTCGCTCCCCGGGCAGGACGGCAGCGTGTAGTGGCTGCTGGCGATCGTCGTCTCCGTCGGTCCATAGAGATTGGTGAACGACACGTGGGGCAGCCGCTTCATCCAGTGCATGAGGGCGGGGGTCGCGAACACCTCCCCGCACCAGAGCAGGCGTCTCAAGGCCGGGAAGTCGTCGTAGCCCACCACGTCGAATTTCGCCATGTAGCTGAGCACCGAGGGGACCGAAAACCACTGGGTCAGCGCGGAGGCGCGCATGAAATCGGCCAGCGCGTTCGGCAGCAGGGTCGCCGCCGGCGGAACCAGGTGGAGCTGGGCGCCGGCGGCGAAGGCGCCGAAGATGTCGAAGAACGACAGATCGAATTGAAGCGGCGGGTGGCCGGAGAGCCGATCGGACGGACCGATGCCGAAGTGCTTCGTGGCCCACTCGACGAAGTGGATGACGTTCGCGTGCGTGATCACGACCCCCTTGGGGATCCCCGTGGAGCCCGAGGTGAACAGGATGTGCGCCGGTTCGTGCCGCGCCCGTCCGCCGGATGGTGCCGTGTCCCGGGCGAGCGAGATGTCCCGCGCGGTGAAGCGCGACGGCCGGCCGGCCCCCCGCTCCGGCCCGTCGTCGAGCCAGCCCACCGCGACGGCGCCGTTCGTCCCGGGGCCGTCCACGAGCTCGCCGGCCAGCCGGGTCACGGCTCCGGCCGCAAGGATGAAGGCCGGGCCGCAGGAGGCCACGATCTTCTCCAGGCGGGCGGCGGGACTCGACGGATCCAGGGGCACATAGATGGCGCGAGCCTTGTAGATCCCGAGCAGACCGATGATGGCGAGGGGCGACTTCGCCATCAGCAGGCAGACGCGATCGCCGGGGACGCAGCCGCTCTCCCGCAGGATCGCCGCCAGCCGGTTCGAGCGGGTCTCGAGCTCGGCGTAGGTCAGGGCGAGCCCGTCGCCGACCACGGCCACGGCATCCGGGCGTCGTTCGGCCTGCAGGGTTACCCAGTCTGCGAGCGATTCAGGCATCGGTCGAGGGCACGCTCGAACGCGAGACTCGCGTGGTGCAGCTCGTCGGGCGCAACCGGCACGTCCAGGATGAAGGAGCGATACCCGAGCGCCGCGTACCGTCCGAGCTCCTCGGAGACCCGCTCGTAGCCGCCCACGAGATAGGGACACATCGTCTTGTAGTTCTGGAACGGGACCAGCCAGTACGGACTCTCTTCCGGACCGGTGGCGATCCGCGCCAGCTGCCCGTGCCAGACGGAGTCGGAGACCTTCGTCGCCAGCTGGCGCGTGAGCTGGCCCCGGCGGTCCTCGGGGAAGCGCGCACGGGCGAGATCCCACGCGTCCGCCTCCTCCGCCCGGGTGATGATTCCGACGCGGATCCCGTGCTCCATTCCGTCCGCCGGCCGCTCTCCTGGCGTCTCGGCGGGTTTCGGGTACTCGATGGCGGTCGCACCGATCACGCGGGCGGCGGCCCTGCCGGCGTCCGACGATCCCGAGACGAAGATTCCCGGAAACAGGCTGGGAGGGAGCGTCGGCGTCAGCTTGAGCCTGTCGACCTTGTAGAACTCCCCATCGAAGGTGAGCGGGGTCGGGCCCGAGAGGAGGCGCTGGATGATGGTCGTGTACTCGATGAGCCTCTGGTAGCGGCTGTCGTGGGGGGTCGTGTCGTTGAGCGCCGTCAGGTCGTTCTTGAATCCCCCCGCGACCATGTTCAGGTAGATCCGCCGCCCGTGCAGATGACCGAAGGACGCCGCCATCCTGGCGACGGAGTAGGGATGCATGTAGACCGGCTGCACCGCGACCAGCGGGCACAGGGACCTCGTGCTCTCGATGATCACCTGCGACACCAGCCACGGATCCACGAGCGAGTTGTCGGAATAGACGAGGATCCCGCGGCAGCCCGCCCCCTCGCTCCAGCGGGCCACGCGGACGACCTCGTGGAGGTAGCTCCCCGCGTCGAAGCCGCTCGACGGCGGGCAGGTGGAAAAGACCTCGATGCGTGGGTCGAACATGCGTGCGCCTCCTTATTCCTTAGACTGCTTCCCGCCGGACGCCGGAGTCCCGCTCTTCCGCGCCCTGGAACCGACGCCGGTCCAGGAGCGATTGGTACAACCGCTCGGTCGCCCTGGTCATGCCGTCGAGGCTGAAGTGCTCCACGATCCGCCGGCGTCCCGCCTCGCCCAGGCGCCGTGCCAGGCCGGGATCGGCGAGCAGAGAGTCGATGGCGCGCGCCAGGGCCCCCGGGTTCCGCGTCGGGACCAGGAACCCGGTCACGCCGTCCACGACCGCCTCGGGGCTGCCGCCCACCGGAGTCGTGACGACGGGGACGCCGGCGGCCATCGATTCGAGCAGGACGTTCGACAGCCCCTCGCTCAAGGACGGGAGCACGGACACGGAGACCTCCCGCAGCAGATTCGCGACGTCCAGCCGGAAGCCGGTGAACACCACACGGTCGGCGATGCCGAGGTGCCGCGCCTTGCGTGCCAGGCTCTCCGAATAGGCGTCGTCGCTTACCGGAGTCCCGTCCCTCAGGGCGAGGCGGCCGCCGACGATCAGGAAGCGGACCTCCCGGTGGCGGGCCGCCAGGAGGGCGGCCGCCTCGAGAAAGTCGTCGAGGCCCTTGAGCTCGTGCAGGCGCGAGACGACGGCCACGATCGGCGCCCCCTGCGGCACCCCGATCTCGCGCCGCACGCGACCTCCGTCCCCCCCCGCCTCGAATTGGCTCAGATCCACGCCGTTCCTGATGACGACGATCTTGTGCGGCTGGTAGCCTTCGCCAATCAGCCACAGCCGGACCGCGTCGGCGTTGACCACGATGCAGTCCGCCATCCGGCAGGCGAGCCTCTGGACGCGCTTCTGCATCGGCGTCTGGTAGATGCCCGTGTCCCGGATGGACGCGACGACGCGCGGCGCACGCGCCAGTCTGGCCGCGGGCAGGGCGAATACGTTCGGGTAGAAGTTGTAGGTGTGGACGATCTGGATCCGGTGACGCCGGAGATCCCGGACGAATCGCCACTGCTGCCGGAGGGTCCTGCGGTTGTGGAGACTGTTGATCGGGTATTCCCAGATCGGCAGACGGCAGGCCTCGGCCTCCCCTAGGAACTGCCCCATCCGGCGGAAGCAGGCCAGGTGGACGTCGAACTGCGATCGATCGAGCGATTTCCCCAGGTTCACGACGTGCCTCTCCGTCCCCCCCACCGCGAAATGGTTCACGAACGTCAGGAGCCTGATCCTGTCGTCGCTCGACGACACCGGGCCGGCGGCCGGCGGGGGCGGAGCGGCGATCATCGGAGCACCCCAGCCTCGCGCCCGAGGCGGCCGACATAGACGACATGCGGCGCCAGGTATCGCATCTCGGGAGTGCCGCGGCCGCGCAGGAGCCGCAGCCACGCCTCCGCGCTCCGGCCGAGCGCCCGGCAGGTCTCCGCGTGCGCCGCGCGCCGGAGGCGGCTCTCGCTTCCGGCGGAGGACGACAGATAGGCGTCGAAGAATCCGGCGTAGCCGGCCGCGATCGTCCGGAACCCGGCCTCCTCGTGGACCTTCACCAGGGCCGGCGTGTCGTAGACCACGTGCGCCTGGAGCGTGCGCAGATCCCCCAGGCGCTGCAGGAGCCAGTTCAGTCCTTGAAGATTGGGAACGGTGGTCAGGATGCGGCCGCCGGGCTTCAGGTAGAGCGCGAGGGAGGCGACCCGCCCGACCACGTCGGGGAAATGCTCCAGGACACCCATCGAGTAGACGACGTCGAAGGCGCCGCGCAGGTCCTCGCGCCGGTGCAGGGCGAAGGCGTCTCCGCAGACGACGTCCCCCTCGGCTCCGGCGCCCCGGAGGTTCGCGCTCGCGAGGTCGGCGGCGTGCGGCTCGATGTCGATCCCGGTCACGCGGCAGCCGAGACGCAGGCCGAGGAATGGAAGCCAGCGGGAGCGCCCGCATCCCGCCTCGAGCACGCGGGATCCCGGGCCCAGGCCGCAGTGCCGCTCGAACAGCTCGAAGAGCCTCCGATCGCGCGGGCGGCCGATGTCCGGCAGGATGGGCCGGAGAACCAGCTCGCCGGCGGTCTCGGTGTAGTAGCCGCCCCCTTCCTTCCAGAGCCAGTCGCTCGGGCCGACCCGCGCGGTCGTCATCGCGTCACCTCCCGGCTCGCCCCGACATGCGCCCCTCGCGCCGCCAGGGCGAGCCCGGCCATGTAATAGAAGTAGAAGTGGTACGCCACCGGGTGGAACAGCGCGGCGATCGCGAAGACGAAGAGGCTGATCTGGATCCCCTCGGCCAGGAGGAACAGATCCCGCAGCGGTGGCGTCCAGGCCGTCCGCCGCATGACGAACCCGGCCGATCGCACGGACCCCACGAGGACCACCAGGAACAGGATCAACCCCGGAACACCCAAGTCCGTCGCATACTCCAGATAGACGTTGTGGACCTTCTTCCAGCTCGCCCCCCTGATCTCGTTGAGGGCCAGGATGTTCTCGCCGATACCGGCGCCGACGATCGGACTCTGGGAGACGAGGCGCAGGGCCGCCAGCGTGTCGTCCCGCCGCTCCTGCGCCGAGCCGGTCGGGTCGGATTCGATGTGGGTGATCGTGCTCAGCCGATCCATGTATCCCGCGGGCAGACAGGGCACGGCCATGAGGGCGAGGCAGAGCGCCGCGATCGCCCAGCCGCGCTCGGGGCGGCGCAGGAGCCTGAGGAAGTAGATGACGCTCGTCGCGGCCAGGCAGATGAAGCCGGCGCGCGAGAAGGTCAGGATCACCGCCGCGGCATCGAGCCCGGCGCATCCCAGGAGGAGGAGACGCGGGAGCGTCCCCGACTGCGCCAGAGCGAGCGCCAGCGTCAGCGGCAGGATCAGGTTGAGCATCAGGGCGAGGTCGTTCGGGTTCGAGGTGAGCGGCGCTTCGTAGCTCTGGATCCGCTTCACGGCGCCTTCGTCCATGAAGCGCCCCGCGAGGTACTCGTGGACGCCGAAGGCCGCGAGAGGCACCGCCATCACCACCAGCCACCTGACCGCCAGGCGCAGCCGCGACCGGGTGCTCAGGACGTTGCAGAGCAGCACGAAGATCGCCAGGGTCTTGAAGAAATCGTTCACGAGAAACGCCAGGCTGCCACCCGGCCAGTAGGACCAGGGAATGGTGATCAGCGCCCACATGACCAGGCAGGCGAGGGCGACGATCTCGGGTGTGACCCTCAGGAGCGGTCTGCGATAGACGAACCGATCGACGAGGTAAGTCGTGATCGCCACCGCCGCCGTCAGCACCCCCAGGTGCAGAGGCGCGAGCGCCGGGAGGAAGGCCTGGGGAGCGAGCAGGAGAACGAAGGTGAAGGCAATCAGCGCCCAGAACGTGACGCGGCTCCCTGGGTCCTCCGACTCCGCAAGGTGGATTTCCTGGACGCCCGCCCTCCACCAAGCGACGTCATCGCATGAAGCGATCCTGCTCTCGACCCGGGCTCTCTGCATTGTCCGGTGATTTGGGACCGACGATCCGGGCGTGCGATCCTCGACGGGCTTCGCCCCCTTCGGTTCCGGCATCCCTCCGGGAGCGAAGCCGCCGATTGCGGATGTGCTGTGCCCGGGGACCCCGGTGACAGGTCCCGCGGCCTGGTCCAGCATGGCGCAGTGTTTTTACCCCCGGGAGAGCGTCGCTTCAATCGGGGTATCCCGCAAACACCGTCGGTAAACCACCCGATCAGCGCGCCCCGGCGCGGGGTTCCCGGCGTGGCGGGCGCGGCGATCCGGCGTAGGCGCGGGAGTACCCGTAGTAGCCGGACCGGCTGCGCCTTTCGCCGTTGAAGACGACGCCGATCATCTTCGCGGGCTCGATCATGTTGAGCCCTTCTTCGAACATCTTCCGGGGAGTCCTGTCCGCCGCCACCACCATGAGGAGTCCGTCGACCCAGCGCGCGATCAGCCGGCAGTCGGGGACCGGGATCAAGGGCGGCGTGTCGACCACGACGTGATCGAAGAGGCCTCGCGCCTCCTCGAGGAGGGCGCCGAGCCGGGGCGATTGCAGCGCCTCGTAGGGGGCGGGGGGCACCCTTCCGGCCGTCAGGATCCCGATGCTCAGGGGAACGCGGCGCAGGATCACGCTTTCGAGGGAGAGAGTCGGGTCGAGGATCGCGTCCGCAAGCCCGGTCCCCCGCGAGTCGGGCAGACCCAGCTGCACCCCGACGCCGGGGCGACGGAGATCGGCGTCGATCAGAAGGACGCGCGACTCGCGTGACTGCGCCAGCGCCCCGGCCAGATTGATCGCCGTGGTGGTCTTCCCTTCCCCGGGAACGGCGCTGGTCACGGCGACGACCTGGAGCCGCTCGTCTCCCGCCCGCGACTCGAGCCGATGGCGGAGGGACCGGTATTGCTCGGCCTCGAACGACGCGGGTGCGATCAGACTGACCAGGCGGGGGTTCAACTCTCCTCCCTCCTCGACGCGGGGCGCCGGAGCGATTCTGTCCGTGTGGCGATCCAAGGGTGCATCGGCCGATGCTCTCATCCTGTCCCCCGCAGTCCCGGCTACTGTCGTCCCCCGCCCAGAATAAAGACCAGCTGCTCCTGATCACGCGCAACGTAGTACGAGGCCGCCCCGGCCGCCGCCAGCCCGGCCGCCAGCACCACGACCGCGAGACCTGTCTTGACGGCCCTCCAGATGACGTCCGCCCGCGTCACGATGCGCGGGACCCTCGCCAGGATCGGCAGGCGGGTGAACGACCGGATGCTGTCGATGTCGTGAAACGAGGTGTCGAGCCGCTCGGCCGTGACCATGCCCACCACCGCGACGCCGAGGGCAAGCATCAGCCCCATGAGCGACAGCCAGAGCCTGTTGGGCGCATACGCCTGCGGCGGCGGAACGGCCGTATCGAGGATACGGAACTGTTCGGTGGCCTGTCCGTGCTCCATGTTCTCGGAGACCAGGGATTCCTGGTAGTGCTTGAGCAGCGAATCGTACAGCTCCTTGGTGGTCTCGTAGTCGCGGGACAGCGCCTGGAACTCCTGCTGTCTCTGGGGCGCGGCGTCGATCCGACGCTCGTACTCGGCGATCGAGCGACGCAGACGATCCTCCTCGCGTTTCAGGGACGCGATCTCGGCGTCGGCCTTGAGCCCCGGTCCGGCCGACACCGGAGGCTTCCCCGCGTCCTGGGAGCGGGCGGCGCCCTTCGACGAGGAGTCCGGCGGGGTCTCAGCGACCTGGCGCTTGAGGCCGGCGATCTCCTGCTGCAGGCGTACGACGTCGGGGTAGTTGTCGGTGTACTGTCTGCGCATCTCGGCGAGCTCGAGACTCAGCCGGTCGATCCTCGTCTCCACGTCCTCCGAAACGCCCGCCGCGGCGCCCGGCGCCCCGCCGGCGGCCAGGCCCTCCAGCCGGTCGCGGCGCTCCATCGCCCGGGCCTGCCTGTCCGCGTTGAGCTGCAGCTGGCCGTTCAGCCGCCCGAGGACGGAGATGTTCGACTCCACCTGCTGCGGCAGCTCGCCGGTATGACGCTTCTTGTATTCGCCGATCCTGTCCTCCTGCGCCTCCAGCTTCTTCTTCATCTCGTCGAGCTGGGTCTTCAGGAAGTCCGCCGTGCGCGTCGCCTGCCTCTCGCGAGCCTTGAGGTTCTGCTCCACGTACAGCGACGCGAGGGCGTTGGCCACCTCGGCGACCTTCTGCGGGTCGCGGCCGCGAAAGCCGAGGGCGAATGCGACGGTCCCCCCGCGGTCCCAGGTCCGCTCGACGCCCTTCAGGTCGAGAGCGATGTCGCGCCGCATCCGCTCGACCAGCGCCTCGGACGAGAGCGTCGCGCGCTGGCGCGGATAGAGGTCGAAGCGCTCGATGAGCTCCTGGAGCCTCGACCGACTCATGACCTCCTCGCTGATGGCGTGAAGCCTGATCTCGAGCTCGTCCGTCACGGCCGGACGGACGAACGTCTCGGGAACCTGCTGGCGCTCCACGAGGACCGTGGCGCTGGCCCGGAAGATGTCCGGCAGCGACGCGATGACGCAGAGGCCCGGCACCAGCGCCCCGAGGAAGATCACGAGCCCCAGCCAGCGCCGCCGCGCCAGAGTCTCCAGCGCCTGATGGATTCCCGATTCCTGCGTCCCGCGCGCGTCCACGGTTTCTCCCCTGGCGTCTCGGTGCGCCCGTTCCAGTCCACACTACGACCACGGGCTGCGGCGGCCAATCAGGGAATTCACCGAAGGCGCCGCGGGGGAATCCCTGAAGGACGCGCGGCCCGGACGCGCGGCGACACGCGGACGGGCCTCGGGGATCCCTCCTGAGGCTCTTGCTGGATCCACCGCGTTCGTTCGCCCGCCGCCGGGGTGTAGAGTCGAGATCCGATGACGTCGTCAACCCCCTCGCGGTCCCGCGGGAGAAGGCGTGTCGCGTCCGCCTGCCCGATCCTCGCCGTGATCCTCGCGGCCGCAGTCGCTTTCCGCCCGGGGGCGGGCATCGGCCGGACCGGGGCCGCGACCGCCCTCCCGACCGTACCCGGCGGGTTCCTGGAGAGTGCCACCACCGGGCTGATCCGGCCTCGCCTGTCCATCGCGGAGATCCAGGCGCTCCTGCCGGCTCGCGGCGCGTTCGCGTTTCCGCCGCCCTACGGCACGACCGGCGTGCGCCTCACCAACGCCGACGACTGCGCCGGCGGTGATTGCGTGGATTACGTCGGCTACTTCTACTGGAGGAACATCAACGATCACGTCGGTCAGGACGAGATGCTGATCCTGCTCGGGCTCGACCGGGCCCGCGGCGGCCCCGGGCCATCGCTGTTCCGGTACGACAAGACGGCCGACCGGGTCGCGGGGCCGGAGCCGCTGTTCGACCCGTCCTCTCCCTTGAGCTGGCGCAGCGGAGAGGGCTGGTACTGGAGCGCCACGCGGCCGACCGTCCTCTACATCGACGACGGCCCGCAGATGCTGCGGTTCGACGTCGCGAGCCGGCAGTTCCAGAAGGTGTTCGACGTGCGGCCGCCGTTCGGCCAGGACTAAGGTCATCCGGCAGATGCACTCCAGCGATGACGACACGGTCCACTCGGCGACGCTTCTCGCGCTCCCCGACTACCGGATGCTGGGCTGCGTCGTCTACCACGAGGACACGGGCGCCTTCCAGTACTTCCCCAGGATCGGCACGTTCAACGAATGTCATGTCGACAAGAGCGGCCGCTGGCTCATGAGCCTGGAGGACGTGGACCACAGGTTCGATCTGGAGATGCGGATCTTCGATCTTCGGACCGGAAACGAGAGGCTGGTCTGGGACCAGGCCGGCGCCGTCGGGCACGCCGACATGGGATACGGCTACGTCGCGGGAGCCGACAACTGGAACATCTTTCCCAACGTCGTCCTGCTCTGGGACTTCTCCAAGGATCCCCTCTCCGGTCTGCTGGTCTCGCACAACACGACCTGGACGGCGCCGGGGCCCAATCACATCGCGCACGGCAACGCGCGGCCGGACGCGCCCGCGGACCGCCAGTACGCCTGCGGCAGCAGCGCTTCGCGAACCGACGCGGTCTGGTCGAACGAGATCGTCTGTTTCCGGCTGGACGGCTCCCTGGGCGTCCTGGTGGTCGCCCCCGTCCTCACCGATCTCGACGCTCCCGGCGGCGGCGACGATTATGCGAAGGAGCCGAAGGGGAGCCTGGATGTGACGGGCCGGTACTTCGTCTGGACAGGGAATGCCGGCGGCGACAGGCTGGATGCCTTCATCGTCAAGGTCCCGGCGGAGCTCCTGTTCGCTCCCCCGGTTGGCGGAGTTCCGCCGATTCTGTCGGTGACCGACGAGTCCGGAACTCTCATCTTGCTGGGGTTTCAGAACGACCGAACGGAACGAACGCCCCCGGGGGGTGTGGAGTAGGAGGGTCCCCGGGGGCGACCGTCTACCACGAAGCTCCCACCAACCCGACGATAGCGTACGTCGAGCGTGAAGCGGGGGCCATAGGTGAAAACCCTCACTCATGCGGGAAATACCCGGTGATCGACCCCGGAAAAACCCGGACCCGCGGTGACTGTGCGCTCTTCAGGTCTTCCCGCGGGGAAAGGCGGGCATTGCTTCCATGCGGGTCTGTCCGGTGCGGCACGCCTCGGTCGCTCCACCTTCCGCGCCAGGTTGGATCCAGGCCCCGCCGCGCCTCGACGCCGCGGTGTCGAGGCGCGCCCTCAACAGGGCGCCGAGGACACCGACGTGCGGCTCGTTCATCATGGTGTCGGTGACGCCCGGGACCCTGATCACCTCGATCTCCCGCGCCTCGAGGCCGTCCAGGTCCCGTTTCGGGTCGAGCGAGAAGCCGGCAGGCGTCTCCCCGCTCAGGAAGACGGTCATGCGTCCCGGAAAGGTCCCGGGCGCGTACCGGCGCGCGGCGTGGAGGTTGATGTCCTCGATGTCGCCGGGCGGTGACAGCGGCAGGAGGGGGAGCCTGTCGAGACATCCGTAAGCCAGCCGCAGGAGGAGGGAACGCGCGGATCGCGCGAGATGGCGCGCGGCGGCCCGCCCCTTGCCCAGGAGATAGGCCCCTCTGTCGCGGTCGGGCAGGGTTCGGGCCCGTTCCAGGTTGAGCGATACTCTTCGGCGCAGGCGGCGCAGCCCCCCGAGGCGATGCCGAAGGTCGGCGTCGTATCCGACGAACAGGGCCAGGAGGGTGACCTCTTCCCCGCGCGCCAGGAGCTGCTGCGCCATCTCGAAGGCGACGGTCGCCCCCAGGCAGAAGCCGCCGATGCGGTAAGGGCCGCGCGGTTGCACGGTGCGGATCTCCTCGAGGTAATGGGCGGCCATTGATTCGATCGTTCTATGGGGCAGCTTGCCGCCGAGCCCTTGCGCCTGGAGCGCGAAGAACGGCTGGTCCGGACCCAGTCGGCGGCACAGATCGCTATAGAACAGGACCTCTCCCGAGTGTCCGTGCACGCCGAAGAACGGACGCAGGCTGTCGCCGGGCTGCAGCGGCACGAGCGACGACCACTGGGCCGACGTCCCGTGGTCACGGAGGACGGCGGCGAGCTGCTCGACGGTCGGCGCCTTGAACAAGGTGGCCATGGGGAGCCGGAGCCCGAAGGCGTCCTCGATTTCCGCGAACAGCCGCACCGCCAGAAGCGAATGTCCGCCGAGATCGAAGAAGTTGTCCCCCGAGGCGACGGGGCCAGTCTCGAGAAGACGCTGCCAGAGGAGCGCCAGCCGAATCTCGAGCCCGTCTGCGGGCGGGCGAGACAGGTGCCCGCTCTCCGGCCGCGCTTCCCGGGGATCGGGAAGGGCGAGCCGATCGATTTTCCCGCTGGGCGTCAGGGGCAATGCTGCGAGGCGGACGAAGGCCCAAGGCATCATGAAATCGGGGAGCGTCTCGCGCAGGTGTCGCCGCAGGTCCTCGTCCGCCGGCACCGGATCGGCACCGGCGACCCAGTACGCCATGAGGCGCTTCTCACCGCGGGGATCATCGCAGACCGCCACTGTGGCTTCCCGGACGCCTGTATGCCGCGACAGCGCGTCCTCGATCTCCGCCGGCTCGACCCGGAATCCTCGGATCTTCAGCTGGGAATCTCTTCTCCCCGCGAACTCGATGCAACCGTCCGCGAGCAACCGTCCCATGTCCCCGGTCCGGTAGATCCGTTTGTCACCTCCTTCAGGATCGGGCAGGAAGACCTCCCGTGTCAGGACCGGTTTCCGCCAGTAGCCGAGGGCCACGTGACGGCTGCGGATGGCGATCTCCCCGTACACCTGGCCGGGTTCGCCCCGCCGACTGAGCAGCAGCACCTCGGTATCCGCGACCGGGCGTCCGACCGGTAGCGTGGGCCGACCGAGTCGGGTCTCCTTGTCGACGAAGTACTGCAGGGACACGGTCGATTCCGTGGGTCCGAGACCGTTCACGAATCGGCAGCGGGGCCCTGTGAGCCGCCGGTACGCCTCGACGTCCTCACGGCGGACCTCTTCCCCTCCGAGGACGATGAACCGCAGGCTATCGGACAGCCCGCCTCCGGACAACGCTCCGATCAGGTGCCGGAACACCGTGGGTGTCGAGTGATAGATGGTGACTCCGTCGCGTCGCAGCCGGTCGCGCATGCCCGCGAGACCGACGTCGCGAATGTCGATCGGACAGAGTGTTGCTGCGTTCAGGAGCGCACCGAAGATGTCCATCACCGCCGCGTCGACGCTGTAGGAAGACAAGAGTGTCAGCCGATCGTCTGCGCGGAGGCGGAGACTCGCGCTGTAGGCCCGGATGAAATGCAGCACGTTCCGGTGGCTCTGCAGGACCCCTTTCGGCCGACCCGTGGACCCGGACGTATACAAGATGTAGGCGGGCTTGTCCGGCGACGGCAGCCGGGGTCGTCCGTCACCGGACGGGCGGTCCAGGATCTCCTCCAGGATGAGCACCTTGCGCGCTCCCGCGAACGTCCCGGCCAGATCTCGATGACGCGCGGTGGTCAGCACGACGCGGGCGTCGCAGTCCGCCACGATGTGCGACAACCTCGAGGAAGGATGGCCCGGATCGAGGGGCACATAGACGCCGCCTGCCTTCAAGGCGCCGACGACACCGGCGACCATCCGCGCGTCGTGGTCGAGCAGCAGTGCTACCCGCGCTCCGTCTTCATCGAGCTCCGCCCCGAGGCCTCCGGCGACGCGGTCTGCCGCTGCAGCGAGCGCGGCGTAGGTCCACTCCCCTCCCTCCTCCCTGACGGCGACGCGCTGCGGGTGTCTCTCAGCCAGATGAGCGAAGCGTTGCGCAAGGCTCTGCTCGATCTCGTTCCTTTCGAACGCCGCTGCGGGCCGGATCGGCCCCGCCTGGCAGCCGTCATGGAGCGCGCCGCTGCGCTCGGCGGGCGCGAGGATGGGCAGGGCGGAGATGCGCTGCTCCGGATTGGCCACGATGCTCTCGAGCAGGGCTTCGAAGCGCTCGAGCAGCCGATCGACCGTCGCGCGTTCGAAGAGATCGGTGCTGTAGCGGACGCGGCCGATGATCCCCTCCGGCCGATCGTCGGCCTCGAGATAGAGGTCGAACCGGGATATGCCCGTGTTCACGTCCATCTGCGTCAGGGTCCAGCCCGGCCGAGGCGGAGGCAGGGGAGGTTCCAGGATGAACATGACCTGGAACAGCGGATTGCGGCTTGAATCCCGATTGGGCTGCAGGCTCTTCACCACCTCCGCGATCGGAACATCTCCGTGGGCCAGGGCCTCGAGCGTCGTCTCCCGCAAGCTCGCCAGGAGATCCCGGAAGCTGCGCTGTTCCGAGAGACGAGTCCGGAGCACCAGCGTGTTGAGGAAGAAACCCAGGGCGTGCTCGAGCTCGGGCCGGCGGCGGCGCGTCGCCGCCGTCCCGACGAGGATGTCCTCCTGTCCCGTGTAGCGGTAGAGGAGGACGTTGAACGCGGCCAGGAGCATCATGAAGAGCGTCGCCCCAAGAGACCGCGAGAGCGTCTTGAGCCGCTCGCTCAGGTCCTTCGACAGGGCAAACGTGGGCTGGCCGCCCCGAAAGGTCTGCAGCGAGAGTCGCGGCCGATCGCATGGCAGCTCGAGCACAGCGGGGGCACCAGCCAGCTGCCGCCGCCAGTAGTCCAAGGCATTCGATGGGAGATCCTCCCGCTGTCGCCGCCTCTGCCAGAGGGCGAAATCTCCGTACTGGGTCTGGGGCTGCTGGAGGGGCGACGGCCGGCCCTCGACGCGGGCTTCATAGAGAGACGTCAGCTCCGGGAGGAACACGGAGTACATCGATACACCGTCGAAGATCATCTGGTGGAGTGTGATGTAGAGCCGGTGTGCCTCGTCGCCCAGGTGGATCAGTCTGAATCGCGCCAAGGGCCCGTGGGCCAGGTCCATCGGTCGTCGAGCCTCTTCGGTGGCGAGCCTCAGCGCCTCCGCCTCCCGCGCGGCCCCGGGCAGCGACCGCAGATCGACGACCGGGAGGGAGAATGCCGCGGCCGGCTGGACGACCTGGACCGGCTCGCCGTCCACGACCGCCACCGTCGTCCGCCAGATCTCGTGACGCTTGAGGATCTCTCCCAGGCTCCACTCCAGGGCCGGCACGTCCAGGAGGCCCGTCCGGTGCACCGTCATGGGCTCGTTGTAGAGCGGCAATTCGGGAGCGATCTGACTGTGCAGCCATATCTGATGCTGACCTACGGAGAGCGGCGGGTTCACTCCCGCGGGCCGGCGCGAAATGACGTCGCGATCCGCCTGAGTCTCGGAAACGTCCCCGCGCCGGTACTTCTCGAGGAGTCGGCGCTTCGATTCCGAGAGCGGGGTGCCGGAGGAGGCGGCCGGAGGGGCCTCGATGGGCATCGCGGTGGACCGTTCGTCAGGACGAGGGGGCGGGAGCGGCGTGCCTGAACGTCACCGGCAACGTCTTCAGGCCGCGCAGGCCCAGGTTCGTCCGCCAGACGAGGGGAGCGGGCTCGAGAGCGAGGTCGGGCATGCGGCGCAGGATCCCCTCGAAGGCGATCTGACCTTCGATGCGCGCGAGCGGCGCACCGAAGCAGAAGTGCGCGGCCCAACCGAACGCCAGGTGACGGTTGTCCTGGCGGGTGATGTCGAGACGGTCGGGCTCGAGAAACCGATCGGGATCGCGGTTGCCCGCGCCCATGACCGCGACCACCACCTGGCCCTTTCGGATCAGGCGCCCGCCCATCTCGACATCGGCGGGGGCCAGGCGACTCGTGTGCTGGCTCGGACTCTCGAAGCGGAGCAGCTCCTCGACCGCGGACGGGATGAGGGAAAGATCGCTCCTGAGCATCGCGAGCTGGTCCGGATGGCGCAGGAGCGACAAGACGCCGTTGCCGATGAGGTTGGTGGTCGTCTCCTGACCCCCGACCATGGTCAGGATGCAGTTCGCGATCACCTCCTCCTCCGTGAGACGATCGCCGTCGATTTCCGCGTTCATCAGGGTGCTCACCAGACCCTCCCGCGGGCGCCTCCTCTGATCGCGCATAGCGGAGCGGAAGTAGGCGGTCATCTCCTCGACAGTGCGCAGGACCCCGGGTGTCAGATTGGGATCGTGCTGGAGGTTGCCGAGCATCTGCCCGAAATCCTGCGACCACGCCTTGAGCCGGCGGTGGTCCTCCACCGGCACGCCCAGCATTTCAGCGCTGACGATGCACGGCAGCGGCTCGGCCAGGTCCGCGATGACGTCCATTCGTCCCTTCGCGAGAACCGGCTCCAGCAGGCGGTCGGTGATCTCGCGGATGTGGCTCCGCAGGACTTCGACGCGCGCCGGCGTGAAGGCGCAGGCGGCCAGACCTCTGATGCGCGTGTGGGCCGGCGCGTCCATGAACAGCATCTGCTTGACCATCACCTTCGCGATCGGGCCCAGGTCGGCGACACCCATGGCCTTGAGCTGCTCGGGCGTCGGGGCGCACTGCGCGGAGAAATCGCGGAGCACGCGGATCACGTCCTGGTAGCGCGTCACCACCCAGACGAACAGGAACGGATCCCAGTGCACGGGGTCCTCGGTCCGTAGACGGCTGTAGAGCGGGTACGGGTTGGCGATGATCTCCGGTTCGAGGAGGTGATAGAGGCTCAGCGGCGGGGCGACCTCCGGCGTGGCGAGTCGGCTCGCGTTCATCGCAGCATCCGTGCGGCCTCGTCCTCGCTCATGGCTTCGAGCCTGCGGAGCAGGAGGCGTTCGATCTCGGTCGAGAGACCGGCGACGGTCGGCGTCTCGAAGATGGTGCGCAGGGCGAGCTGCACGGAAAAGGCCTCGCGCAGACGTGTGATGAGCTGCGTGCCCAGCATGGAGTGGCCGCCGAGCGTGAAAAAGTTGTCGAGGACGCCGACGCGATCCAGGCCCAGGAGGGGCGCGAGGATCCCGGCGACGCGCTCCTCGACCTGCGTGCGCGGCGCCACGTAGCCGTCTTCCCGAAGGACGGTCCCTTCGTCCGGAAGTGGCAGGGCTGTGCTATCGAGCTTGCCGCTCACGCTGATCGGCAGGGACTTAAGCTCCACGAAGGCGGCGGGCACCATGTAGCCCGGAAGACGCGTCGCGAGGAAGTCCTTCAGCGCCCGGGGGGCCGGCGGCTCTCGCGAGGCGGGCACGACGTAGGCGACGAGCCGTTTGTCGCCCAGCGCGGTCTCGTGGGCGACGACCGCGCTTTCCCGGACATCCGGATGTTCGTTGAGCGCACGGACGATCTCGGCAGGCTCGATGCGATAGCCGCGGATTTTGACCTGCTCGTCGAGCCGGCCCATGAAGGCGATCTGGCCGTCAGGAAGTCGCCGGCCCAGGTCTCCCGTCCGGTAGAGACGCGCCGTGGGTTCCGGGCTGAATGGGTCTCTGAGGAACCTTTCCGCCGTCAGATCGGGACGGTTCAGATAACCTCGACCGACGCCCGCACCGCCGATGTACAGCTCACCCGCGGCACCCTGCGCGACCGGTCGCCGTCGCTCGTCCAGGATGTGCACCTGAACGTTGTCGATCGGCCGGCCGATCGTGGGCAGCGGCTGGGCGCTTCCGTCGGCAGGGACGATTCCGGAGGTCGCGACCACCGTGCATTCGGTCGGACCGTAGTTGTTCACCACCTTGAAGGGCAGGCCGGGCGGCGGGTAGCGGTGCAGCGTATCGGCGCCGGTCAGCAGAGCGCGGAGGGGAGCGCCGGCGGGCCAGGCGAGCGTCATCATCCGCTCCGCCATGGGCGTGGGCAGGAACGTGACGCTGATCTCTTCGAAGACCAGCCAGTCGCGCAGCGCCTCGGGATTCTGTCGGATCGCTTCGTCGGGAATGTGGACGCTGGCGCCGGCCGCGAGATAGGGCCAGATCTCCCATACCGCAGCGTCGAAGCCGACCGCGGCGATCTGCGTGGCGCGATCCTGCGCCGTGACGGCGAACGCCGCCTGATGCCAGCGCACCAGGTTCGACAGGCCGCCATGCGTGATCTCCACTCCCTTCGGCCGGCCGGTCGAGCCGGAGGTATAGATGACGTACGCCAGACTTCGAGGGGAGATGGACATGCTGCCGTGTCCCGGAGGCTCCGGACCATCGTCAGGGGCTTCCGCATCCAGGTCGATCAGGCGCCGGTCCCCGCGTGGCAGGCGATCCGCCAGGCACGCCGCGGTCACGAGGATCCGGGGCGCGGCATCATTCAGGAGCCGGGCCAGGTGCTCGACGGGGTGGGACGGATCGAGCGGCAGGTAGGCTCCGCCCGCCTTGAGGATCCCGAGCGCCCCGACCACCAGGTCAGGCGAGCGCTCCAGGCACAGCCCCACGATGACGTCGGGGCCGACCCCCAGGGAGCGCAACCGCTTCGCCAGCCGCGAGGATCGGATTTCGAGGTCGCGGTAGGTCAACACCTTCCCGCCCGCCACCACCGCCGGAGCCGGGGGGTTCTCTGCGGCCCGCGCTCCGAGCCGGTCGACCACCGAGTCGAGCCGCTCCAGGTCGCCGGTCAGCGTCGTGATCATGCCGAGACCAGCGGGCGCGCCGCAGCCCACGCCGGCCGTCCCTCATGCCGCAGCGGTCGCGGGCTGGATGCGATCGGCCTGCGTGGCCGGTCGAGAAACGTCCGGCACCACATCTCGAAGGAGAGGAGCGTCCAGATTGGCAGGTCGAGAGTTCCGCGCCGCTTCGGATTCTGGAGGAGCCTCTCGACGCCGGCCATGTCCAGGATCCCCCTGCGCCGGCTGCGCTCCGACAGCAGCACGTCGCGCGGGAGGTCCCGCAGCGGTCCGCCGAACCAGCGGCCGAGGGGGATGGCGAAGCCGCGCTTGGGCTTCTCGAACACCGACTCGGGGAGAAGACCGGCCATGGCGCGCCTCAGGATGTGCTTCGACCGTCCGTCGCGCAGCAGCATCTCCGGCGGAATCCTAGCCGCGAACTCCACCACCTTGTGATCGAGGAGCGGGACGCGGGCCTCGATCGAGTGGGCCATGCTCATGCGATCGACCTTCGTAAGGATATCGAGCGGCAGGTAGCTGGTGAGATCCAGGTCCTGGAGCCGCGACAGCCAGTGGCCGTCGCGCGACAGCCGCGCCGCCTCTCGGGCCCACGGATCGTGGCGGGCGACCTCCGCGTAGACGTCGGGGCGGAGAAGCATCTTCGTGTCGTCCGGCTCGTACAGCGTGAGGCCATGCAGGTAGCGCCGGTCGTCGGGCAGGGAGAGATGCAGCATGCGCTCGCGGCCCCTCATGCCGCGCGGCATGAGGCGGCCGATGCGGCCCATCGCCCAGCGCGCCGGCGCCCCGTGACGCCTTTCGCGCTCCTCCCGAAGATAGCGCTCGTAGCCCGCGAACAGCTCGTCGCCGCCGTCGCCGGACAGCACCACCTTCACGTGCGCCGAGGCGAGCTTGGAGACCATGTAGGTCGGGATGGCCGAGGAGTCGCCGAACGGCTCGTCGAGGTGGAAGGCGACGTCCTCGAGAATCTCCGTCGCGTCGGGGGCGAGGATCCTCTCGTGATGGTCGGTCCCCAGGGCCCGGGCCACCTGCCGCGCGTCGGGGGTCTCGTCGAAATCGGCGTCGCTGAATCCGATCGAGAACGTCTTCACCGGACCACCGCCTTGGCGCGTCATCAGCGCCACGACGCTGCTCGAGTCGATCCCGCCTGAGAGGAAGGCGCCCAGCGGGACGTCGCTCGCCATGTGCAGGCGCACCGATTCCTCGAGGAGGCCCCGCAGCTCGTCGGCGACGTCCGCCTCCGGGCGGCCCATGACGGGGTCGAACCACACGTCCCAGTAACGCTCGACCCGGACGCCCCGGCCGGGCCGCGCCACAAGCACGTGACCCGGCTCGAGCTTCTTGACGCCGGCGACGATGCTCTGGTCGGCGGGCGTGCAGAGCGTCCCGAGCAGCGCGCCGAACGCCCTCCAGTCGATCCTCGCCTCCACCTCGGGCAGCTGCAGGAGCGCCTTCAGCTCGGAGGCGAACGCGAGCCGGCCGCCCACCTCGGTGTAGTAGAGCGGCTTGATACCGAGCCGGTCACGCGCCAGGAGCAGCGTTCTCCGCGTCTGGTCCCAGATGGCGAGGCCGAACATGCCGCGCAACGCCTTGACGCAGGCCTGGCCGCGGTCCTCGTAGAGGTGGATGATCGACTCGGTGTCGGAGGAGGTGTGGAAGCGGTGCCCGCGCCCCTCCAGGTCCCGACGCAGCTCTCTGTAGTTGTAGATCTCGCCGTTGAACACGACCCAGGCGGTACCGTCCTCGTTGCGCACCGGCTGATCCCCCGTGTCGAGGTCGATGACGCTCAGCCGGCGCATCCCGAGACCCACTCCCGGCGCGAAATATACCCCCTCACCGTCCGGCCCGCGGTGTCGCATCACGGCGCACATCGCGCGCACCTGCTCTTCGCTGACCGATCCCCCTTCGAAGTCCACGATCCCCGCGATGCCGCACATGTCTTGCTCCCGCGATTCGCGACCACCGATCCGCCGGCGGCCCGGGCACAGGATGCGACGGATGACGTCGAGATCCAATCAGGCGGTCCCTCAGAACCGGGGCGGTGGATCCCTGAGCCGCCCCCGGGCCGGCCCGCCTTCCGGCCGGTCGCGGGCCCTCAGGACCGTCGCTTTCCCGAGCGGCGCCTGAAATCGTCGCCGAGCGCCAGCGGGGTCGCGGCGCCGTGCAGGGCGAGCGCCCGCCCCGTGTCGCGCCGGAGGAGGAGATGCGGCAGCAGCGCGGCGACCCGGTCGTACTCCCGGGCTTCGCCCGAAGGGGACTCCACGGACTCGGCGCCGCGGCCCAGCAGAACGACCCGGGCCGTGTCCAGCAGGATGCGCACGTCCAGGAGGAAGGAGCGGTGCTTGATGTAGTACAGGTCGTAGCGCATCTTCTCCGTCTCTTCCTCGAGGTTGTTGGCGTACCCGTAGCGCACCTGCGCCCAGCCCGTGATTCCGGGACGGACCAGGGTTCTCAGCCAGTAATAGGGAACGACCCGGTCGAAGAGATCGAAGTTGGACGCCGGGTGCGGCCGCGGCCCGATGAAGTTGAGGTCGCCCCGCAGGATGTTCACGAACTGCGGCAGCTCGTCGAGTCGGAACTTGCGCAGCCACCTGCCGACCCGGGTGATTCGATCCTCGTTCTCGCGGACCCATTCCGAGGTGGCGCCGTCGGCCGGGTGCATCGTCCGGAACTTGAGAAGACGGAAGCGCCTGCCCCCCAGCCCTACGCGTTCGTGGACGAACAGGACGGGACCGCGCGAGTCGAGCTTGATCAGGAGGGCGACGAGGAGGAAGAGCGGGGACGAGAGGACGAGACCCGCGCCCGCGAGCAGTACGCCGCCCGCCCGCGCCAGGGCGTCGTGGGCGCGGGAGGCGCGGAAGTCCTTCGAGAACGCCAGGGCGCCCGGCAGGATCGACTCGATGGCGATCTTGCCGGTCAGGCGCTCCAGGACCTCCCCCCCGTCCTCGACGGCGATCCCCCGGACCCTGGCCTCGAGCAGGCGCCTCACAGGAAGACGACCCCGTCGTTCATCCAGGGCAACCACGATCCGCGCGGGATCGGTCCGGGTGAGGATCGTGTCCAGATCCTCGAGAGTCCCGAGGACCGGCGCCTTCATCGTCAGGGAACGATCGCCGCCGCTCTCGGCGACGATGCCGGCGAGCGCATCACGGGAGCCGGAGAGCGCCTCCAGCTCATGCACGATCTGTCTCGCCAGAGGACCGGTGCCGAGCACCAGGTTGCGCCGCGCGAACGGACGCAGGGCAGCAAACCCATAGACGAGCGCCCGCAGCGGCAGGAGGACGGCGAGGAGCGCCGCCAGGATCAGGAGCGGAACAAGGCGATGGATCTCCGTCGGCTGGATCAGCCTCCAGAGGACGAGCGTCAGGACGAAGGCCAGCCCGCCGGACTTCGGCAGGCGGGCGAGGAACGCCCTGAACGTCCTGACGGCGCGCAGATCGTAGAGCTGCTGGTAATAGAAGGCGACGACGCAGGATACGGAGAGGGCCAGCGAGCGCTCCAGGGCGATCGCCAGGAGGACAGCCCCTCCGGCGCGCGGTGCGGACCCGAAGTGGATGGCGGCGCAGGTCGCGGCGCAGATCAGGACGCACTCGAGAAGCGCCAGGACCACCGTCATCGGACCACCGCCTCGTTAATCACCGCTTCGACTCCTCTGTCAGCGTGCGCCCCTGTTGTACAGGTCGACGGGCGACGAAACCATCGGGGCATTCCGCAATCGCCCCGGGGAGAAACGTGCACTCGGTCCCCCGGGATCCTTCCGATTCCAAGTGCAGCCGGCGCGCGGGGGGATCCCGGAGGAAGGACCGCGGGCGGGCGCGCACCGGGCCGGTGTTCGCTCGCGCCCGCCCGCGGGGTCAGGCGATTCATCTATCCCTCGACAGTGGAAGACCGGAGGTCGAGGCACTGTCGGCCGGCCCGGTGCGCACGGACACGCCGATCACACCGGGCAGAACGAGGGCGTCGTCGGGGGCGTGTTGGAAGCGTTCCCCTTGTGCAGCTGGATGTTCCCCCCGCCCGGATCGGGGCCGCCCAGATCGCCCATGGCGAGATAGCCGCTCTGGAGCTTGATCCCGAAGAAATCATCGCGGCCAGGCTCGCCGTTGTCGGTCACCCTGACGCGGAAGTAGCCGCTGTCGCCGGTGTTCGTCGTATAGGTCCCGCAGATGTCGCGGGTACGGTCGTCGACGAACACGTAGCCGGTGATGCTCGTCGCCTGCACATGCAGGCCCGAGCCGTGGTCGAGATAGTTCAAGTGACCCCAGAAGGCGCCGTTCTTGACGCCACCGCCGACGCCGAAGTTCCCCTTGGCGCCGGAGGGGGTTCCGACGATCCACCCTCCGCCGGTCACGAAATCGGACGGCGGCTGCTCGCCACCTCCCCAGGCGAAGATCCGACCGCCACAGACGACCGCGAACCCGACCACCGCCAGAAGCAGAATGAGTTTTCTCATGGTCATCCTCCTTTCCTCAAAAGAGCGGCGGCAGCGGCGGGGGCGGCAGAGGGAGACCCGAGCCGCTGGAGCCGACGCCGGCGCTGGCGGTGGCGAGCACGATGTCGGCCACGCCGCTGACGATGACGTGCACTGCGTTGACGGTCGTGCCGGTCGAGGTCGGGACCTGCTCGTTCAGGATCACCCGCCCACCGAGGAGCCAGACCGTCTGGTTGGGTTGACCGGTCACCGTGACCGGCACACCGTTGATCGAAAGACCGTCGATCTCCGACGTGCCGACGGGCGAACCGGCGGCCGGGGCCAGGGCCCTGGCCATGACGAAAGCGGCGGAGATGAAGTTGCCGGCGACCGCCAGACCCGCGTCGGCGAGCGAGGCCTCCGAGGCGACGGAATCCGGGCTTGCCCCCGTCGCAGCGTGCAGGACGTCGGCGCTCCCCAGAGACAGGATGCCGGCCGCCATGTTGGAGGCATCCCGCAGGTCAGAGGCATCGGCCAGGGGACCGGTGTCGGCGAGGGTGGTCGTCATCCCGAATACGCTCGCCCGGACCGCGCTCGCGGAGCCGCTGACGGTCTGGGCCGTCGCGGCCGCGGGCCAGGCCAGAAGACCGGCCCCCGTGAGGGCGAGCACGGCCAGTGTTCGAAGCTGACTGATGGTTCGAGTCATTCCGACCTCCAGACTGTGTCACGCGTTTGAACGCCACTCCGAAATCGCGGGTCGTCGGCGCGGTCCCGCGGGCGTCTCCCGGCTCGTCGCGCCCGTTTCACGTGCCCTCCTTTCGGCGTCCGCCATGGACCGCGCACCGACGATCCTCATCGGCCGCTAACACTACGGCCATGCGGAATCCGCGGCCATCTGGTCGATTCTGCAAAGTCCGCCTGGAGAAATCCGGGAGAGGCGGTGAGTGAACCTCGGAGGGGACTAGGTGAATGTCCGGCGCGCGGCGAGGGTCCCGGGGTCCGTGCCGATCAGGACCGGAGTCCGGCCCTGTCCCAGGTGACGCTCTGGCGTCCGGTGAGGACGTGCAGGAGCGCGACGACGGTGGCCCAGTTCAGGAGGCAGAGAGTGTAGGGAACGGCGACGACCGGGAGCCTCCTCGCGGCGCGCTCGAGGTGACCGACGAGGGCCGAAGCGTAGAAGACGCCCTGCAGCAGGAGCGTCCAGTCATAGAACGGCCGGCCGGCGAGACACACGTTGCTGACCAGGGCGGTCGTGAGGAGAAGCGGTCCGAGAAGGCGGAGACCCTTGTGCGACACGGTCTGCAGCCAGAGACGGTTCCGCAGGGGGTTCAGCATCCAGCGCTCGCGCGCGAACATCTGGAAGTTCCCTGCGATGGTGCGGACCTTGCGCACGAACTCCTCGCGCGCGGCGGCCGCGGGCCGGTCATGGGCGCGCGCCGCGGGCTCGAACACCACCCTGTACCCGAGACGGACGATGCGCATCGGGATCAGGACGTCATCCAGGATGGTGTCGTCGGGGATCGGATCGAACAGATCGCGGCGGATGGCGTAAATCGCGCCCGTCGCACCGACCGTCGAGTCGACGCGGCTCTCGCTCAGCCGGATCGATTTCTCGAACCGCCAGTAGAGACCGAGCCCTCTCCCGACGGTCGAGCCGGCGGAGTCCGCCAGGATCAATTCGCCGCCGACCGCTCCGACCGTGCGGTCGGCGAAACGGCGGACCAGGGCGCGGACCGCGTCCGGCTCGAACCTCTGGCGGGCATCGGCGAGGACCACGATCTCGCCGCGGCAGCGGGGCACCAGATCGTTGAGCACGGAGGTCTTGCCGCGGCGACGATGGAAGGCGAGGACCCTGACGCCGGCCGCCGCGAACCCCCGCGCGCGGGAGGCCGTGTCGTCGCTCGAGCCGTCGGATCCCACGACGACCTCCAGGCGATCCCTCGGATAGTCGAGCGCCAGGAGATTCTCGATCCGTCCCTCGATCCGCGCCGCCTCGTTGTGGGCCACGACGAGAATGGAGACTCTCGGGACCCGCTCATCCCGGTCGTCGTCCCAGCGCCGGCGCCCCGCCGCCCACGCGCGGATGAGGGCCGTGTAGCCGATCTGGGAGTAGCCGATCAGCAGGACGGAAATCCAGAACAGGGCGAGGCTGGCCATGGCGGGTCGTGACCGTCCGATCCGGGTCTTGGAGAACTGGAGTCCGCCGCCCCGCATGCCACCCGGCTGCGGGGGGGCCTCCGGGTGGACGCCGGACGGAGGCAGGAACTCCGGCCGGGGCGGCGGACAAGCCCTTTTCGTTCACTCCTCTCGAGAGGACGCGTCACCCGGCCCGCCCCGATCCGTCTAACGGACGAGCACGATGTCGCCGGGGCGAAGCTCGAGGTTCGCATCGCCATCCTCCATCGCCTTGTCGTAGTTGAAGCGAATGCGTCTGTCGCGCCCCCCTCCCTCGCGCAGGATCACGATGCGCGATCGCGACGCGAACTCGGTCAGGCCGCCCGCCGCCGCCAGAACGTCCAGGACGGTCGTGCGCCCCTTGAGATCGTAGCGTCCGGGGTGCGCGACCTCTCCGAGGACCGACGCCTTGGGGCTCTTGACCTCCTGCACGATCACGGAGACCTCGGGATTGGGGATGTACTCCGCAAGCCGCTTGATCAGGACCTCGCGGAGCTCCATGGGTGTCATCCCTTCCGCATGGACGTCGTTGAGGAGCGGGAGAGAGATCATGCCGTCCGGCCGGACCGGCACCTTCCGGCTGAGCGCCTCGTTCTTCCAGACGGCGATGTCGAGCATGTCCTCCGGTCCGATCCGGTAGTCCCCGGCCGGCGTCGCGGGGCCCTTCCCCGGCTCGCTCTTGCCCCGGTCCTCCGCCCGGGGAGACGGGGATCCCGCCGACAGGAGCGTCACGCACAGGGCCACGAGCGTCCACTTCGATGCATCGATCCTGCGACCGGAGTTCATCGGCTTCCCTCCGCGGACGCGCCTGCGGCGGCCGGCGGCCGGGTCTCGCTGCGGCCGGCGGTCAGGCCCAGAAAAAAGGTGTCGCGCGCGATCTCCTGCACGCTGTCGCCGGTCCCCGTGGTGGAGGAGACCAGAATCCCGCGTTGCTGGTTCCTGCGATACCTGCCCACGAGTGACAGCCAGTCGTTGATGCGCCAGCTTCCCTCGATACCGACCGCGTACACCCGGGTCTCCGGCCCGCCGGACGGATCCCCTATCCAGTACACACCGGGTGTCATGCCCAGCCTCAGCGAGGGGGACGGCCGGAAGGAGATGCCTGCGAGCGCGCTGTCCGTCACAAACGTTCCCGATTGCCCGATCACCGTGCTCAGGGTCCTTGCGACAGTGAGCGACGTGTCGATGCGGCCGGCGCCATGTTGCAGGGCCACCGACGCTTCGGGATCGAACCTGCCGCCCGAATAGCGCGGACCGGCGCGGAGCGCGAACGAGCTTCGCGGACCGACGCGACGCTCCCAGCCGAGGGTCAGCGTGTGGACGGCGACCGGGCCGCTCCCCTCGAAGGCGTACCGGCTGAAGCCGTAGTCCGCGGTCATGGTGTCCCGGGGAGAGTGATGGTGCTCCAGCCCCAGGGTCGAGCTCCGGGTGTCCGTCCTGGAGCCGCCGGCGAGGTCGTCCTTCGTCCGGGCGTAGGCGAAGGTGCCGTCCGTGGCGCGGCCGAGTTTCCAGGCGATCGACGGGCTCGCGGAGAACCTCCGGGCCCGCGCGCGGCCGCCCGCCAGCCCGGTCGCCAGGTTGAGCTCGCCCGGTGTCAGCGTGGACACGTAGTCACCATGCAGAGAGAAGGTCACCGGCCGGGACAGTCGGGTGTGGAGATCGAGCGCGGCGGACTCCCGCGCCCGGTCGGTGTCCAGCTCCGGATGGTCGGCGAAGCGCTCGACATCGAGGGCCCACCGGCCGGCGATGTCGAAACGCGGCGCGCGCGAGCCCGCTTCGATCCCCGGGGTGAGCCTGGAGATGACGTCGCTCTCCCTGGACTCGGGGGTGTAGAAGAGATTGTCGTCCCGCACCTCCGCGAGCGACAGGCTCCCCTTGAGATAGAGATCCGGCTGGGCCATCGCCGCTCCACCGAAGACGATTCCGCCGAGAAAACCGATCCCCTGCGCGACCCGGCCGCCTCTCCCGGTCACGCGGGGACCACCGAGGTGCAGTCGACCTCGACCGCGACGCTGCTGCTCAGCAGATCGACTGAAAGCACCAGGAACCCCTTGTCCGCCTTGCGGCGCTCGAGGATCCCCTCGACCCCCGCCAGCGGCCCGCTGGCGATGCGCACGCGCATCCCCGCCTTCAGGAAGGGATAGGGCATCGAGGGCAGATCGGATTGCGACAGCGCCAGGACCGAGGCGATCTCGGAGTCGGGTACCGTCGCCAGTCTTTCCCACGACTCTCCCAGGATCGCCACCAGGCCGCGCGCCTTGCGCACCTCGATGTAGGCCTGCTTGTCCAGGGTGTTGTGCAGGAACAGGTACCCGGGGAACATCGGGCGCCGGATCAGATGACGCCTTCCCGCCCGCCTCGACCAGACATTGATCTTCGGCAGGAAGCTCTCGAAGCCCCGCACTCTCAGCTGGTCGTGCACCAGCTGCTCGCAGTGGCTCTGTGTCCAGAGGACACGCCAGGCCGGCTGCACCCTTCTTTCGGTCCGCTCCGTCATCGTCGTCATGGCGCCCCCCGGAAACCCGCCCTCGGGCGGAGCTCCAGACTGTCACAACGATTCGTACCTCCTGCGGAGGAGCGGGGCAATAGGGGAACTCCTCAAAGAAAGTCGGGAGATCCCGGATTCGACGCCGCCGTCGCGGGGGGCGGATCTCAGGGCTGGACCAGGCCGCGCCGGACCGCGTAGCGCACGAGGCCTGCGACCTGGTGGATGCCGAGCTTGACCATCAGGTGACTGCGATGCGACTCGGCGGTCTTCTGGGCGATTCCGAGGAGCTCGGCGATCTGTTTCGTCGATTTGCCCTCGGCGACGAGCTGCAGGACCTCCCGCTCTCTCGTGGTGAGAAGGTCCGCGGGGAGCCTCGTCTGACCGCGATAGGCCGAGACAACCACCTCCGAGATGGCCGGACTGACGTAGAGCTTGCCGCGGGTGACGTCCCTGATCGCCTGGACCACGTCCGAAACCGACTGGCTCTTCAGGACGTAACCATGAACGCCGGCCCGCAGGGCCTCGAGGATGTACGGCTCCTCTGCATGCTGCGTCAGGATGACGACCTTGGTGCCCGCGCTGCTCTGCATGATCTCGCGCGCCGCGTCCAGGCCGTTCAGGCCGGGCATCCCCAGGTCGAGGAGAGCCACCTCGGGATGGAGGGCCTCGACCTGCCGCAGCGCTTCGCGGCCGTCGGCCGCCTCGCCGACGACGCTGAAGCCTTCGCGCGTCAGGAGAGACTTGAGGCCCTGGCGAACGACGGGGTGGTCGTCAGCCACCAGTACGCGGGTATTCATCGCATCGGCCTGTCGAAGGCTTCCTCATGTTCCATCCTCCGCCCCGCGACCCGTCCCTGGCCCGGCGGGGCCGGAGTGGCGGGAGCCTGCGGCGTGGGCCTGATGGCGGACCCGGCCGCGGCTCGCGGGGAGGCAGGTCCATATGCCGGCCCGGAGATCGATGACTGCCCTTCCGGCTCTGGCCTTCACCCGGCGCCCTTAAAAGGACCACGTGGCACCGGGAACCAGTCCATCAACCCGTCCGTCACAGCGGAACGGGTCAGCCGCTGAAGCCGGTCCGGCGACTGCCGATGACGATACGTCGCGAGACCTCCTCGTCAAATCAGGTGATGACCTGAGCGAATGAAGGGAATTTCCCCGAGGGAGGGGTGGGGAGCAGGCGCGGCCGTCGGACGATCAGGGCTGGACGAGGCCCCGGCGGATGGCGTAGCGCACCAGCCCGGCCGTCTCGTGGATACCGAGCTTCGACATGATGCGCGTCCTGTGCGACTCGGCGGTCTTGACGCTGACGCCAAGAAGGGCCGCGACCTCCTTCGTGGTCTTCCCCTCCGCGACCAGCTGCAGGACCTCGCGTTCGCGCGGACTGAGCGGATCGGGCGGCAGGTCGGACTTGTTGCGGTACGCATCGACCACGGTCTTCGACACGCCGGGGCTCAGGTAGATGGCCCCGCGGGTCACCTCGCGAATCGCCTGCACCAGGTCGAGGGTGGCCTGCGTCTTCAGAACGTAACCGCTGATGCCGGCCCGCAACGCCTCGAGGACGTAGGGGTCGTCGGTGTGCATGGTCAGCAGGATCGCCTTCATCCGGTCGGAGGCCCGCAGCATCACGCGCGCCGCGTCCAGACCGTTCAGGCCGGGCATGGCGAGATCGAGGACCGCGACGTCGGGGTGGGTGGTCTCGGCCAGGGTCACCGCCTCCCGTCCGTCTGCCGCCTCGCCCACGACCTTGAATCCCTCGTGCTCGAGCATCGCTTTCAGCCCCTGACGTACGATCTGATGGTCATCCGCGAGCAGAACCTGGATCGGCATGGTGTTCTCCCAAGGGAATGGTGATGCGTATCTCCGTCCCGCGCCCCCGGGACGAATCGATTGTCAGCTGCCCGTTCAGCGCGTTGAGACGCTCGCGCATTCCGATCAACCCCAGGCCGCGGTCCCCCTTGCGGTTGAGCGTCGCGGGGACGTCGAAGCCGCGGCCGTCGTCCTTGACCGAGCAGCGGACCTCGTCCGCCAGGACGGCGAGACGGATGTCGACGCGGTTCGCCACGGCGTGCTTCGTGGCGTTCCGCACGGCCTCCTGCACGACCCGGTACATGGCCACCTCGACCGGGGCCGGCAGGCGGGGCGATTTGGGGCCCTCCACGGCGATCGGGATGCCCGCCCTCTCGCTGACTCCCTGGACCAGGAACTCCAGCGCCGGGACGAGCCCGAGGTCGTCCAGGATCGTCGGGCGGAGCTCGTGCGACAGCCGCCGCAGGTGCCTTTCGATCTCATCCAGCGGAGCGCGGATTCCGATCAGGCGGTCGCGGGCGCGCGGGGGCAGGCCGTCGGCCACCTCCTTCACCGCCAGGTGGACCGCGACGAGGAGCTGTCCCGCCTCGTCATGCAGCGCGTGCGCGATCCTTCGGGCCTCCTCCTCCAGCATCTCGTTCAGGCGACGCAGCGCCGCGACCGCGTCCTGGAAACTGCGGTGCGTCATCTCGAACGGTGACAGGCTCTCCGTCAGGAAGCGGGCAGAGCCCTCGACCGCGCTCACGCACGATTCCGGCGCCTTCTGCTCCTCGAGAACCTTGCCCTGGGCCTCCTGATGCAGGGCGATCACGTCGATGACTCCGAGGCCGTCCACGATCGCCCGGCGTCCGAGCTCGTAGGCGTGGTGCAGCGCCGACTCGCCGGGGTCTCCAAGATAGTCCCGCAGCGCCGTGGCGTACCGGGCCTTGAGGGCCGCGAGGTGTTCGTCTCTCATCGGGTCATCCCTCGAGCCGCGCGACCAGGACCATGGCGTCATCCGCGCTCCGCGAGTGTCTGGCCAGGATCTGATCCGCCATGGGCTCCGGCCGGCCCGACAGGACGATCTCCTTGTCGAAGCCGCCCGAGATGCCGTCGGTCGCAAGAGCGAGCAGGCCCGTCCCGGTGACGACCACCGGAGCGACGAGAAGGGCCGGCAGCCGGACGCCCACGACGCCGCCCCGCAGGACCAGACGGTCGCTCGCGGGAGCCGCTCCTCCATTGGAATGCAGCAGGAGCCCCTCGACGTTTCCCACGCCGATCCAGGTCAGCACGCGATCCCGGGCGTCCCAGCGCGCCAGGCTCAGCGCCACGCCGCGCGTCCGGAGCAGACTCTGATGACAGCGCTTGACGATCTCGATCAGGGGATCCGCGGCGTAGCGCTCCACCGTCCGCACCGCCAGGTCCGCCGCCAGCGCCGCCTCGGTCCCGTGGCCGAGCCCGTCCGCCACCGCCAGGAGCGCGCCGTCCGTCTGTTCGGTGACGACGCATCGGTCACCCGACTCCGTCTCGCCGGCCCGCGCCCTGCTGGCCACGCTCCAGGCGAGGCGCGTCCGTTTCAGCGCTTCCATTTGGTCGCCGTCACCGTCGTCCCCTTGCCCACCTTGGAGACGATCTCGAAGTCGTCCATCAGCCGTTTCACTCCCGGCAGGCCGAGTCCCAGGCTGCCCGAGGTCGAATACCCCATCTGCATGGCGCGCGGGATGTCGGAGATTCCGGGGCCCGAGTCCCGGGCCACGACCACGATGCCCTCCCGGCCGTTGTCCTGCAGGACGCCCAGTGTCATCTCGCCCGTCTTCGCGTAAAGAAGGATGTTCCGCGCCAGCTCCGAAATCGCCGTGGCGATGAGGGTGAGATTGCTGTTGGAGAACCCCAGCTGCTGCGCCAGGGCCCGTCCCTTCTGGCGGGCCGCCACGAGGTCCTGATCCCCCTGGATCGCGATCTTCGTCTCGTCCTTCAATGGAGGCCGCTCCCCCGCATGCCGCACATCCGCGCCGGCCGCGGATGTCCGCTGCTCCCAGCGCATCAGCCGGTCGCGCCCACATCACGGCCCATCTTCTTGGCCCCCCGATCCAGGAACGCGAGGCCCTCCTCGAGATCGAGCGCCGTGGCCACCCCTTCGAGCGTGAGTCCGAGCTGCACCATCGTGAAGGCCACCTCAGGCTGGATGCCCACGATGACCGTCTCGGCGCCGCGCAGCCGGATCATGTGGGCGATGTCGCGGAGCGTCCGCGAGGCGAAGGAATCCATCACGTCCATCGCGGTGACGTCCACGATCACACCGCGCGACCTGTAGCGGCCGACCATCTCGACCAGGGCGTTGCGCAGCTCCAGCAGGTCTGCGTCGGTCAGGGCGGACTGGACGCTCGCGATGAGGTAGGCGCCTTGCTTGAGAATCGGGACGGCCATGGCAGGCCCCCTTAGATTATTCGGTCAGTTCCGGCTTCTCGACGGGATGGACCTTGTAGCCCAGGAGCCGCTCCGCCTCCTCGATCCCTCCCTGCAGATCGCCGACGGTGTTCATCTTGGTGAGATCCACCCCGATGTTCACGAGCGTCTGGGCGATCTCGGGCGACAGGCCGGTGACGATGACCGTCGCGCCGAGGAGACGGGACGCCTCGACGGTGAGGACAAGGTGGTTCGCGACGTTCGAGTCCATGGCCGCGACGCCGGTGATGTCGATGACCACGACCCGGGCGCGGTTGGTGCGGATGCCGCGCAGGAGCTGCTCGGTGAGCTGGCGGGCGCGCTGGGGGTCGATGACGCCGATGATCGGCAGGATCAGGAGCCGCTCGCGGACCTGGAGGACGGGGGTCGACAGCTCCCGGATCGCCTCCTGCTGCTCGCGGATGGTACGCTCGCGCTCCTGGACGAAGCCGACGGCCACGGTGATGGCGATGCGGTTGGCGGCCGGCTCGTAGGCATCCAGGATCCTGTTGAGCTTGTCGAAGTCGGCGTGATACCGGCCGAACAGCGACCGGGCCAGCACGTCGCGCAGCAGCAGCACGATTCCGACGACCTCGTCCGTCTGCACGCCCCGCGGGATGATGCGCTCGGAGAGGTTCCGGGCGTAAGCCTGCAGCGCTTCGAAGGTTCCCGTCTCGAGGGCCTCGACGTAGTTGTCGTAGACCGATGTGGCTTCGGCGAACACCTCCTCTTTGGTCATCGCCGTCAGCAGCCTGGCCTCGGTGATGCGCTGCGCCCATTCCTCCCGGAGCTGGGTCCGGTGCTGCCGCAGGTGCGACACGAGCTCGCGCAGGAGCGCCGTGGTCGATTCGGACGGCACCTGTTTCAGTTCCGTTTTCAGTTCCGCCTGGTTGCGTCCCCCCTTCATTGCATGCCCTCCTCCCGCAGGCCCCGGAAGGGCCCCGCTCCGCCGGACGACCGAGGTTCCCTGGAATAGGTGTCGATCATGATACCTTCAAAAGGCCCCCCCCGGAAGCCCGCTTAGGCTGCCCCTCTCCCGGGTTTGACTGCCATGAATACCCCGAGGATTGGGCAGCCGCCATCAGGTAAACACCTGAATGCCCAGTGTAATAAACCCGTCCGATCCGGAGCGGGCGCTCCGGACGTCGTGGCGCGCCCGCCGCAGGCGGGAGGGCCGGGGCGAACAGCCGGTCTGGCGCCCTCGAGAATGCGCCATATCCCTAGAGTAATCACCTGAATAGTACGCGCCGACCAAGGATTTTTCCGATCCATTCTCCGTGTTTTTCCGTTGACAAATCCCGTGTTCCACCTTAGCCTCGCACTCGGGTCTGGATTGCTTGTGCGGAGACCCCTTCCCGATAAGAGCAAACCCGTCGCGAGGCGGGGACGCAAAGCCGCGGGTCAGAGTTTTTTTTGACAGCCGGGCTGCCGAAGAGAAGGAAGCTCAAGAGAATCCACTTAGGGACTGGTGGTTCTCCGCGTGAGGAGGAGCACCATGTCCGTTCTTCGTCTGCCATCCGTTCGTCTCTCTCCATCCATTATTGCCTGCGTGGTCGCGCTGGTGCAGGTGCCGATGCCGGCGCTGTCGCAATCGACGCCCGCCGCCGATACCGCGATCGCGCCGGGCGGTTTCCTGGAGAGCGCCACGACGGGACAGGTGCGGCCGAGACTGTCGGCCGCGGTCCTGCAGGCGCTGCTGCCGGCGCGCGGCCCGTTCACCTTCCCGCCGCCCTACAACACTAGCGGCGTCCGGATCACCAACGCCACCGAC
>DASQAT010000058.1 GCA_035635555.1 Candidatus Dormiibacterota bacterium | reverse complement strand
CGCCGTCGGACCGCTGCGGCGCAAGGGACGGCTCACCCCGAGGCAGCGGCGGCTCAGGGCCGAGCACGAGGCTCTCCACGGCCGTCGCCCGTCCCAGTCCCATAGGGCCGTGCACGAAGTCCTCAGCCGCCTGCGCCGCGTTGCTCCCACCGCGCCCGTCGTTCTCGAGTCGGACCAGAAGCCCCTGTACGGCCGGCTCGGCAGGGAACTCCTCGGGACTCGCTTCGTCTGGCGCACCCACTCCGCCTCGATGCGCCGCGACCGGGGCAACCCGCTGTTCCCTATCAACCACACGAACGCCCGGCTGCGCCATTTCCTGGCGCGCCTGCGGCGCCGTACCTGGTGTGTCAGCAAAAAGCGCCTGTGGCTGCAGGCCCATCTCGCTATCGCCACGCTGTGGTCGAACTTCTGCCGCGGCATCACCAACCGCACCGGCACCACCCCGGCCCAGGCCGTCGCCATCGCGCCGAGACCGTACCGCCCTGAAGAGGTCCTCGCCTGGAGGCAGGACTGGGGCGCCTTCAGCCCGCCCATCGACCCATGACTCACCCGGTCGATCCGCACGCTTGTCGGGCATTTTCCAAAAAAAAAGGGGGGCCCAAAAAGGGCCCCCCCAGAGTTACCTCCCGCCGTTACGGCTGGCAGGCCGTTGCCGATGCCGGCGTTGCGGAGCTGTTCACAGTGGCCGCGGTGAGGCAGGTGCCCGTGCCGCACGTGGCGCTGGAGAAGCACGCCGCGTTCGGAGTGGCACCACCGAAGCACCTGTTCGGCTGCACCAAGCCAAGCGCGCCGTTGAGCACACCAGGCACCGCACAGTTCGCCACGTAGAAGGTGGCTGCACCGATGGCGGGGTTCGGATCCGCCGTCTGGTCCAGTGCGGGTGTGGGGTTGGCCGAGTTGTTCCGGAAGCATGTGGTGGCGACATGCTGCCAAGTCGGACCGAGACCCACGAAGCCGTTGCCCGTGCCCAGAGTCGTAACACCGCCCTTGTAGATATCCAGCGAGCCTCCAGCGGGGCTGAAGGTCAGGGTTGTGGTCTTGGTCGTGCCGCCCACGTACGTGACGCCTGTGTTCCCTAGCGACAGGCCGCAGTCCGAATCGGTGTTGACTCCGTCATAGATGGCGAGCTTGACAGAGGCGCCGTTGACACTGGTGCAGGAGGTATCCGAGCTGCAGCGAACCTGGACACGGTAGGTCGGGCTGTATTCAGTGGCCGTATCCCTGTAGACCGGATTGCTGCTCCAATCCTGGACCAGACTGCCGTTCTTGGTGAACTGGAACTGCGCACCGCCGCTCGTGCATCCTCCGGGGATGCTCGATGCGGCCCCGGTGACGAGGATCGACTGTCCTGCCACGGGCGACAGGCTGGCTCCGAACACGTTCCCCTGCAGGTCTGTCACCTTGATCGCCGGGAGCGTCCCCTTGTCCGTCGAGGAGGCGTTCTCGTCGCAGTTTGCAAGCCCGGTGGGGCAGCTGCCCGGGACCGGCGGCTTCGGGTCGGGGTCGGGTGTGACCTGAGCCGTGACCACGCCGGTGATGTCGATATTGTCGAGCCACCAGCCGTCGTCATGCGGCGTATCGCTCCATCCCGGGCCACGCTCGAAGTACGAATCGGATACGTTGTCCAGGCTCCAGGTCTGGGCGATCCACCGGATCCGGATCCGCTGACCGAGGAAACCGTCCAGGTTGAACTTGGACTGGACCCAGACGCCCGTGCCGCCGGGATCGACGACGCCACCGGAGCAATTGAAGGCCTGGCTGGCGCCCGTGCCGCCAGCGCTGCCGCAGTGCGACCAGGCGCGCTCGTTGAAGCACATCGTTTCGTGCACGCCACGCGGAGCGGGCGGAGCCGTGCCCGTGTCGACCGGCGTGATCTCGCAGTACTGTGGCCCGAAGTTGCTCCACGCACGGACCTGCTTGTCGTAGATGTTCTGGAACGGCGCCAGAGTCGACCAGGGGCCCCAGTCATCCACCGCCGGGTCGTGGTTGCGGTCGGTCTGAATCTGGACCAGGGCGCAGTCGTGGCACAGTCCCACACCGCCGCTGACGGCGTCGCCGCCGACGATGTCGACGATGTGGTAGAACGACAACTTCAGATCGGACGCGCTGCGCGGGGCGTAGGCCATGTTGATCGGATTCGACTGCAGGGCCTGCAGAGTGCGCAGGTGCGTCGAGTCGCCGTTCGCGGCCGAAGCTGAATCGAAGTGCGCCCCCATGTGCAACGAGTTTGGCGGCGTGAACGCCCTCTGACCGTCGGCCGGCGTCTGGTAGGAGCAGCCGCCGACGCACGGGACATGGCCCCCCGCGCCGAAGCCGCCCGGCTCGGTGTTCGGACACTTGCCGGTGGGCAGGCCGTCCGCGGTCGGGCAATGGAAGTGCCAGTCCATCGGGAAGTTCGGCTGCAGGATGCAGGCGGGGTTCCCCTGGGCCGGTGTGGAGTACCCGCCGCAGGCGATACCCGCGACCACGTCCGTGCCGACGCCCGTCGCGCTGCCATGGATGTAGGTGGCGTGGCCGACGAGACCCGAGCCGGCGTCCTGCAGCCGGAAGATGTCGTCGGTCGAGAACTTGCCGTCGCCATTGCGGTCCGTGTCGAAGGTCTCTTCCAGCGTGCCGTCATCTGTGTTGCCCGGGATGCCGTCCGGTCCGGCGATGAACGTCTCGCTGCCGCCACCTGCTATGTCGAGGTCGGCCAGCAGGTCGAAGCACGCCGTACCTCCGAGGACCTCGTTGGAGATCGCGGTGACGCAGAGGTGGATCTTGGCGGTGCTCGCGGCCGTGCTCTCCAGAGTGTTCTTGGCGCGGAACGTGAAGCTCGATCCGGTCTGCAGCGGCGTCAGGCTCCCGAGCAGGACCGAACCACCCGCCGGCAGATCCCCGGCCACGATTCTGGGGAACGTGATGCAGTCGACATTCGGATCGGAGGACGTGAGAACGAAGCTCGCCCCCGTCAGGGCCTTGCCGTTGTTCTGGACTCGGACCTGCACCAGCCCCGTCTCGCCGGGATCGGGGAAGAGATCGTGGTCGCCGTCGATGTCGGTGTAGACCGCCTGCAGGACCGACAGGTTGGCGAGGTCCACCTGCTGGCAGGCCACCGTCCCGGCGAAGGAGACCAGGTCGTCCGGAATGCCGTTGAAGTCATCGTCCAGCGATCCGGCCGGGTCGCAGGCATCCCCCAGGCCGTCGCGGTCGCTGTCGAGCTGCCGGTTCGTGGTCGGAATGATCGCCGGGTTGGCGATGTCGGGGCAGTTGTCCACGTTGTCCGGCACGCCGTCGACGTCGGCGTCGTCGTCGCTGATGGAGCAGTTTGCCGACGGAGCGTGACGCACCTCGGTCTGGCACGTGCCGCCCGCAGGGCAATCGGTGTTGCTCGTGCAGGTTGTCGCCGGCGCGTTGCTGCAGATCTTCACCACCGTGAGGAGGCCGCAATCGCCGTCGCAGGAGTCACCCAGACCGTCCCCGTCGAGGTTGCGCTGGTTGCCGTTGGACGACAGCACGCAGTTGTCAGCGACGTCGAACCGTCCGTCGCCGTCGAGGTCCTGTGTGCCGCTGGAGCACGCAAAGCCGCGGACTTTGGAGCAGGTGCCGCCTCCCGTACATGTCGAGTCCGCCAGGCAGCTCACGCCATTATTGGTGCCGTTGACGCAGACTCCGGCCTGGCTGGAATTGTAGACGTCCGGGCAATTGTCGGTGCCGTTCTCCACACCGTCGCCGTCCACGTCGTCGAACTCGCAGGCGTCACCCACGCCGTCGGCGTTCGCGTCGTCCTGGCTGGCGTTGGACACGCTCACGCAGTTGTCGCACAGGTCGCCGACACCGTCGAGATCGGCGTCCGCCTGCGTGGGGTTGTAGATGAGAGGACAGTTGTCCGTCGCGGTGTTGACGCCGTCACCGTCCAGATTGTCGAACAGGTCTTCGCCCGCCTGACCGTCGCCATCACCGTCGCAGTTCGGGTCGAGGTAGTAGACGATGAACTGCACGTCGGTGCCGGCCTGGACGAAGACGTTGTTGGACGTGTTGGAGGTCCCGGAGAAGGTGACGTTGCCCCTGAACAGACCGCCCCCGACCGACGCCAGCGTGTAGCGCTTGGTGTTCGGCTTCAGGACGGTGAACCGGGACGTGGAGAAAGTGTCCGAGTCGCTGTCGCTGACTATCATGACCTGGACACTCGCGGGCGGTGCGCCAGCCAGCTTCGGGTCGTCGACGGTGATCTCGACCGACTCTTCGCACTCGTACAGGCTGGTGCGGTCGACCGTGATGGTGGCGCACTGGCCTCCGGCCGGGTTCCCTGGCGTCCCAAACCGACTGCAGGCCGGAGCGTGTGGCGGGGCGAAGGCCGACTCGTCCTTCGGGTGGAACTCGTCCCACTCGAAGACGACGTCGTCCAGGCCGAAGCCGTAGTCCTGGGCCAGAGTGAGCGACTCGATGCTCCAGAAGCCGAAGGCGATCCCCCAGCGGTTTCCGGCCGGGCCCGCGTTGTAGATGCCGCCCGTGCCCTCGGGGGACGAGGTCCCGAACAAGGTTGGAACGGAGAACCCGCCCTCGAAGCCGACGAGCGTCTCTTCGAAGTTCCGGACCGGCCCGGCGATCGTGATGCTCTCCAGCGTGCAGGTGCCGCCACCGGCGCAGTCCGTGTTCGACTGGCAGGGACCACCGGGGTTGGTGCCGCCGGTGCAGACGCCCTGAACAGCCGAGCCGGGCTGCGGGAACTTCTGGTAGTCCTGGTCAACTGCCGGCGGGATGGGAGAAATGCGCGTGGAGCCTCCGCTCGAGGCCGCGATGTTGCCGGTGAAGCCGGTCTCTAAGCCTCCATCGAAGGGGGTGCCGCCGTTCGGGTCGTTGAGCGGGCCGAACGTCCTCTGGTAGGGGAAGTAGCTGCTCGGATCAATTCCGCCGTACCCGAAGCCGTTCCCGGCGGCAAGGTTGACGACGCTGCCGTACGGCCAGACACCGTAACGGGCGTAGTAGTCGTCCAGCTCCTGGTTCAGGAAGTTGTCGGTCGTGTCGTTGTCCAGGTCGTTGTCGATGTTGATAGCCGTCCCGGTGTAGCCCGCGTCCCAGACTTCGTCGTTGACGTTGACTCCAAGCCGCTTGAACTCGACGCCGTACGAGAAGCCGCGAGTGTCGGGGAGCTGATTGACCTTGGCGATGACGGGAGATTGCAGGACGTCGACGACGAGCTCGACCCTGTTTTCCGTCGTGATGGAGTTCGGGACGGAGTAGTTGTCGCACGGGGTGCCGGGGACAGGCGTCGCCACGTCGCCGTCACCCGTGTGCCAGATGCCGAACTTGTTCAACCCGCCGGAGGTCTGGAAGCCGCATATTCCGTTGGTCTTGTACTCCCACATCGGGTTGGCGTTGATGTTCGTCGCGGTGCTCGATGGATGACGAACCGAGAGCCATCCACCGTTGTTGGAGTCGAAATTCCAGGGCACCTTGTCGCCGCCCACCGTCGGCCCCGAGGCGGCGATCAGGATGCCGCGGTCCAGAATGCCGTTCGGAAGGACGTCCGGCTCGGTCGCGTCCAGGACGCCGTTGTTGTTCAGATCTTCGCCGAGGGTGTTGCTGACGAGGGTGCTGCCCGGGCCGATCGTCGTGAACAGGGACGAGAAGGTGACGTCCTCGTCCGGCAGGATGAACAGGAGCACCGGGTCGATGACGTCGGGGCGGTCGATGAGCTGGTTACGGTTCAGGTCGCGCACGCCGCGGCAGGTCAGCCCCGGCCCCGCGAGACAGTCAGTCGAGTAGTGCAGCGTCTCGCGATCGGCGTTGATGACGTTCGTGAACGTGTACGACTGCTGGCTGATCCGCCGCCCCTTGTTCAGGGAGTCCAGCGTCAGCGTCATCGTCACCTGACGATCGGTAATGGCCAGGGCGTTTGCCGCCGCGGCGTTGACGGAGACGTGGAAGTAGGCCCCCTGGGGCTGGCCGGGCGGGATCCGACCCAGGTTCTTCGGCGAGTCGAGAACGGTGATGGCACCCGCGCCGGTCCCGGAGGGGGTGAGGGTGGCCTTCACGTCATCGTAATCGTCCGATCTGTCACCGGGCCAGTCGCGGCCGCGGTTGGACAGCGCGATTCCGTAGGTCAGGACTTCGCCCGCGTCGAGGCTGTCGTCGTTGTCGCAGCCGCCGCCGATCTGGGTCTGGGGACCGAACCCCGCGCTCTGGGTCCCCGGCCTCAGGAAGGTACCGCCATTGTTGGCGATCTGGGGACCGAATCCCTGAGTCTGCGGAATGATGAACGAACTGGTGACGAAGTTCGGCGAGCAGTCGACCTTGACCGAGGCGGTGACGACCACCTGGCCTGGCGGGGCGTAGGTATTGGTGATCGTCATCCCCGTGTCCGCCTCGAGGATGCCGTTGTTCGGCGCGGGGGACGGGACGTTGCGAATCGGGATGGCTGACGATTCCGTGCCAGCGCCGCAGCCACACCCGGCGAACGGGACGTTAGACTCGGTATCGACGATGGCGCCCGCGGCATTGCGGACGACGAACGTGGCGAAAGCGGACGACCTGCTCGCGCCGGCACCCGGAGTAGAGTCCACGATCGTCTCGACCATCGTGTCCTCGCACGAGTACCTGATCTTGTCGAGCGTGACCGCGCTCTGCGGGAAGGCCGCGGGGCCCTTCGCAGGAGGCGGTTCGGCAGCATCTTTGAAGACCGGCCCCGAAACGAGCAGGGCGTACGTTTGTCCACCCAGGTCCAGGAGGCCGTTCGCGTTCGTATCCTCTCCGGCGTCCAGGCGACGGTTGCCGTTCGCATCCTCGTTCGGGCCGGTGATCGTGATCGAACCCGCAACCGCGCCGCCGGCGCCCCTCTTCACCGTGACCCGCCAGGTCCCTGTATAGATCTGAGAATCGGCCGGGCTCGTGTCATTGTTGCGGTCGAAAGTCAGGTGGATAGCTTCCTGTGGATTCCGCGGATCGTGAGTCTCCGGCTGGCCGGACACTCTCGCCAGGGACCACTGGTCGACGAACGGGTTCCTGCTGGATCCGTAGCGGTTCCCGTCATAGAACAAGTTGTCGGTCTCCGAGCCGGCCGGGCAGATGGTGCCATCCGGCTTGGTATCGCCGGCACCCAGACAGTTGTTCGGACCCGGACTCTCGAGCACGAGGTCGAGATCGTTCACCAGCGGTCCGCCGGCGCCGGGGAGAGAGGGAGGATCGGTCCAGGCCAGCCCGACGCGCAGCTGTCCGGCGGAGGCGACCTGACCCCCGTCGGCCGCCACCGCACACTCGGCGGAAGTCACGCGGAAGGTGTGCGTCTGAGACGTGTGCGCGTTGTCGATGGCGAGCTCACCCGTCGCGATGTCGTCCCAGACGAGGAGCCCTTCCGCCGGATACTCCCAGTGCATCGGCCCCGGAGGAGTATTGCCGGCGGTCCATCTCACGCCATTGGCGGGATCGACACCACCGACGCGGAAGTGCTTCGAGAAGTTCGCGAGCGGCAGAACGCTGGTCATCACGACGCGTCCGTAACCCTGCTCGCTGTTCCCCATGAGGCCGATGTTATGGTTCGAGATCGTCCCGAGATCTGCAAAACGCGACCGCCGCAGAATCTTGTCCGGTGTCGTCTTGCCCCCCTCACCCGGGGTCCGGATATTCGTCGTGAACCTGGCCGAGGCGACCATGGCCGCCTTCACCAGGGCGCCGGAGACGTTCGGGACTCGATTCCCCGTGACCTGCGCTCCGGTCGGATAGGCGCCCTGCGCGAAGTAGTCGCGCACCAGGGCTGCCGCCCCAGTGACCGCCGCGGCGCCGTAGGACGATCCGTAGTTCCCCTCGTCGATCGTGGCGTCGACCGGCCCGAGGTTGTCGTCGTCGCGACTGCGGAACCCGGCCACCGACGAGAAGTCGAAGACCCCGGCTCCCAGGTCGCAGCACGGCGCGTCCACGATGGGGGCCATGCGGAGCGACTCAGGCGTCGCGGGACCGCGGGACGAATAAGTCGCCATGTTCGCAAGATTGTCGAAATCCTTGAAGAAGGTGTCCTCGTCCGCGCGGGTGACGCCGACCGTGATGATGTTCTTGGCCGTCATCGGGGGCGGGATCTGGATGTTCCTGACCACGTAGTGGGCCGGGTCGCAGGGCGGTACGCAGTCATCCGTGTCGGTTCCATCGAAGAAGTCCGGAATCACGCGGGGTGTCCAGAAATCGGGCCGGCTCGAGCTGATCAGGACGCCGCTGTTCCCGGCCGGTCCGACGACCGTGAAATCACGGTTGTTGTAGAGGAACGTGTCGATGTCAACCGACTGCTGGAGATACTTGCCGTCGTTCCCCTGGAACTGGACGGTCGAGAAGTTGTCCGGCGCGCCGAAGGGGGTCACGGCGATGTGGACCTCGGTGCCGCCGCCGGTGATCCCGGCGCAGGCACCCGTGCCGCCACTCTTGGGGCAGATGAACTCGCCCAGGCGGGAGGCCAGGCTGCCCGGATCGACGTTGCCGCCGCGCTCCACCAGGGAGTTGAAGGTGCAGCGGCTCTTGTCGGCGATATCAGACACGATGATGCGCGACCGGCGCGCCACACCGTCCAGATTGGAGCCCCGCGGCTGTCCGTTGAGGCCGATGCTCGTGCGGGTGGCGAAGGCGCCGACGCCGGTCGGCCAGGCCGCGATGACCGAGGCGACTATGTTGCCGTGGCTGCCGCCCCCGTCAAGAATCGCGTCGCAGTCATTGCCGTTGTCGCGCACGTTGATGATCGAGTGGATCTTCCGGTGCGCCGGACCGAATGGATTGACGATGGTGGTCACCTGCGTGGCGCTATGTGCGAAGCTCGGAGTGTCCGCGCTGATCCCGTTGTCCAGCACGCCGACGATCTGGGGCGGCACGGCCGCCGTGCCGTTGTTGTAGAACTGCAGCCGGCAGAGACCGGGCGCCGTGCAGCCTGCGTCGGTCGTGCAGGCCTGCGCCGGGTTGTTCGTGCAGAGGAGGGCGCCGCTGCCGCCGCCGTCGAGGCCCGCATCATCGAACGGCCTGGCCTGGTTCGACAACTGGTCGGTGCCGACCTGGACCGCCGGCACGTTCCTGGCGTTGAGGGACATCATTTCCATGCTTTCCTGGATGTTCAGGATGTCCTTGATCCGGGCCAGCTTGCTCAAGGCCTTGTAGTCCGCGCGCACCAGCAGAGCCGAGCCGGCGGGACCATAATCGGAAATGTTTCCGATGCCCGGAACGCGGGAGATCTCCTGCCGCGCGGCGGCCGCGTCACTTCCCGGGACGAGGGACACCTCCAGCAGCAGGTTCGGGTCGACGGCGCGGGCCGCCTCGATGAGCGGTGTTCTGGCCGTTGTGAGGTTGATCTTGTCTCCCGGAGGCATCCCCTGGAAGAAGACGACGTCCGGGTTCTGGCGCATCTGACCGATCTGGCCGGCCGACACGTAAATCAAGAGGGTGGCGTTCTGCCCCACGCTGATGATCCGTGCCGAGGAGCGTATCCCCTCGAGGACGGCATCGAGAGACTTCGAGGACACAGCCTGCGGGCTCAACATGGCGTAGTTGAGACCGGGCGTCAGGGAGCCTTTCGGACCGAGACCCTGCTTCTCCTTCTCGCCGAGGCGGAGCTCCGCCGGCATGGCAGAGAGGAGCGCGTCAGGATTCTTCGGGTCCATGTCACCGATGTTCATCCGCAGGAGCCCGGCGGAATCCCCCTTGGTCCTGGCCGGCCCGTTCTTGAACGCCTGCCCGAAGGGGGAGAACCCCTCGGGACGCAGCGTCGCATGAGGCAGCTGGGCGTGCGAGATTCGCTCGATCTCCAGCTGCTCCATCTGAGCATCGATGCCCCCTCCGTCAGGAAGGGCAACTGGGGCACGGGATGCCCACAGCAGCATCGCCGGTCCGGCCAGTACGAGGCACAGACCCAGGATGATAAGGGTCGTCCGGTTGCACTTTATCTTCGAAAGTGCGTTCATTCTTGTCCTCCTTGGTGGGCTGCGAAAGCTTCTGCGGCGGAAAAAGAGGCCATGACTACCCCCGGGCAAAGCCCGGAGGCTGAAAAAACGGAAGGCGTGAACCTACCGGACCCCTGATCAGGGGAGAGGCAGGCGAATGGGAGCCCCCCCACTACGACCTCACTCAAGTTTTAACGATCCAGCAGTCGGCAGTGCTCAAATTACGGCGAATCTGTTGATGCGCTGCCCATATACGGTGAAGGTCAGAGGCTGTCAAGGAAAAGTTGTGACGGAAGAGAAATCGGGCCGATTGATTGACAGACGAAGCGACAGCGCCCTACAATGCCCAGCCTGCCGACGATACCGGGCTGAAGAAGCCGTCGTCGAGGAGGGTCGATGAGCCTGAAATCGGCGAATATTCCCGGAAGCATGAGCGGTACGGCGGACGCACGCTTACAGGCTCATGTCGGACCCCTGGAAAGGCCCATTGCGCGGGGGATGCTCGTGGTCGGCTTCGCCCTCCTGACTTGGGTGGCGGCCAAGGTCTCCATCCCGCTCCCCATGACACCCGTTCCGGGCACTCTTCAGACACTCGCGGTCCTCCTCGCCGGCGCGGTCCTCGGCGCCCGGGGCGGCGCCGTCAGCCAGGCGTCCTACATCTTCATGGGGATGGCCGGTCTGCCGGTCTTCGCGCTTCCCGGTTCCGGTCCGCTGTACCTCCTCGGGCCGACAGGTGGATACCTGGTTGGATTCATCGCGGCGGCGTTCGTCGTCGGCTCGGCGATCAAGAGGATCGGGGGGCGCGGAGTGCTCCCTGCAGCCTTGGCGTTCCTGCTCGGCGCGGCAACGATTCACGCCTGCGGGCTCGCGTGGCTGTCTGTGGTCCTGGGGGATCCGGCCGCGGCGTTCCGCGCGGGTGTTCTGCCGTTCGTTCTCTTCGACCTCGCGAAGGTCGTCGTCGCGACCGGAATTCATGCCGGGTACCTGCGATGCAAACCCGTCACGGAGAGCTGAAGCGAATTCTCGGGGACATCGGTCCCTGCCTCGTCGCCTTCTCCGGCGGCGTGGACAGCACGCTCCTCTTGAAGGTCGCATTCGACGTCCTGGGCGACAGTGCTGTCGCCATCACGGCGGTGTCCCCGTCCCTGGCCGCCTCCGAACGGGAGGAGGCGGGCTTCCTCGCGCGTCTCATCGGTGCGGGGCATCGGTTCGTCGAGACGCGCGAAATCGACGATCCGCGCTACGCGCGCAACGACGCCCTGCGCTGCTACTACTGCAAGACCGCACTGTTCGAAGTGCTGAAGACGCTGGCGGTCGCGGCCGGCGGACGGACGCTCGTCTACGGCGCCATCACCGACGACCTGGGAGACGATCGGCCCGGCATGCGGGCGGCGGCTGAGGCGGGCGTGCGCGCGCCGCTCGTCGAGGCAGGGTTGACCAAGGAGATGGTGCGCTCCCTTTCCCACCGCCTGGGGCTTCCGACCTGGGACAAGCCGGCGATGGCCTGTCTGGCCTCGCGCCTGCCCCGCTTCGTGCCGGTGACCCGCGCGGCGCTCCTGCGCGTCGAGCGTGCCGAGGCGGCGATCAGGGCCCTGGGATATCGCCAGGTGCGCGTCCGCGTCCAGGGGGAAGGGGCGCGGGTCGAGCTGGACCGCGAAGGACTCGTGAAATCCTCCTTCCCCTCCGAGGGGAATCTCGTGATCCAGGCCGTCCTCGCCGCCGGCTTCCGCGCCGCGGTGATCGATCCCCACGGATACAGGCCCGGGGGGCGACCGTCGGTGCAGTCGGCGCCGGCCGTCTGAAGATGACGGAGGCGAACCAGGCCGATCCCTCGCACCGGGCCTCCGATTCCTCCGACCGCAGGATTCTTCTTTCCTTCATGGAGATCGCGTCCGCCACCGCGGGCGCGAACGATCTCGACAGTGTCCTCGAGACGATCGCCCGCTCGCTCCGGCGGCTGTTCCCCGTCGATGGCGCGGCGCTCGGGCTCCTGGAAGGGGAGAGCATCCTCGTGCGCGAGATCAGCAGGCGCGCCCCGGCTTCGCCTCGCGAGCCGGAGCGTCTGCCGGCGGACGCCTCGCACCTTCTGGGATGGGTCATAAGCAGGGACCGTGCCCTGTGGAGAAACGACGTCCCGGCAGAGATGCGCTTCAGCGAGAGCGTGAAGACTCCGGGAATGAAGAGCGACATGACGATTCCCCTGAAGGCGCGTGGCCTGGTGATGGGCGCCTTTCGCGTCGCCTGCCGCAGGCGCCACGCCTTCGACCCCGAAGACTTCGAAGTGCTGAAGCGGTGCGCCGACATGACCGCCGTGGCGGTCGAGACGCAGCGCCTGCTGCTCGCGACCAAGAGGCTGGCCGAGCTGGACGGGGTCACGGGAGTCTTCAACCACCGGCACTTCAGGACCCTCCTGGAGCAGGAGGTCGAGCATGCCCGGCGGTTGGAACGGCCCGTCTCCCTCGTCATGATCGACATCGATCACTTCAAGCGCTTCAACGACGCCCACGGCCACCAGGCCGGTGACGAAGTGCTGCGGCACGTGGCGCAATTGACCGCGCGGGCGTTGCGACGATCGGATGCCGTGGCGCGGTATGGCGGCGAGGAGTTTGTCGTCCTCCTCCCCGAGGCGGCGATCGAGGACGCCCTGCCGGTCGCCGAGAAGATCCGGGCCGAGGTCGAGCGGAACCCTCTCAGCGTCGGCGGCACGCTGCGCCCTCTGCACGTCACCGTCAGCCTGGGGGTCGCCGCGTTTCCGGCGGACGCCATCAACGGCCCCGAGCTTGTCGCCGTGGCCGACCGCGCCCTGTACCAGGCGAAGAGCCGCGGGAGAAACCGCGTCTGCCACATTGCCGCGGAGGTCAGGAGCGAGTGACCCGGGACTCGCCTGCGGCCGCGCTCTCGGCCGCGGCGCAGAGGGACGACAGGACGATCACCAGGGCGGCGGACGGAAAGAAGACGGGCCACCAGGCGGCGTCGAGCGAGCCGCGCGCCTCGGCGAGGATCGATCCCCAGGACGGCGCGGGAGGGCTGACGCCGAAGCCGAGGAAGCTCAGCCCGGATTCCAGAACGATGGCGTTGGCCACCCCGAACGACGCCAGGACCGCGAGGGGCGCGGCCAGGAGGGGCAGGAGATGCCGGACGACCAGGCGGACCCCGCCGGCGCCGGCGGCCCGCGCCGAGATCCAGACTGCGCCGCCCCGGTGGCGCAGGATCTCTCCGCGCACATAGCGGGCGATCGTGGTCCAGCGGCTGAGGCCGATGCCGGCAACCATCGGCCAGACCCCGCCTCGACCCAGGGCTGCCATGAAGGCGAGAGCCAGGACGAAGGGCGGGAAGCACGCCACCACGTCGACGACGCGCACGATCAGAAGATCGAGCAGACCGCCACGCATCACCGCGAGCGCCCCCAGGCAGAATCCGATCAGAAGGGCGAGCGCCGTGGCCCCGAATCCCACCAGGAGCGACAGGCTCGCTCCGTGCAGAACGCGCGCCAGCAGGTCCCGTCCCAGCGCGTCCGTCCCCATCCAATGGGAGCGCGAGGGGGGCCGGAGCGCCTCGTCCAGGTGTATGCCGCGGTAGGAATAGGGAACGGGCGGCATCAGGAGGACGCGCGGCGCACCGGTCTGCAGCGGCGCGGGCGCGGCGCCCCAGTCCACGAGGTTCGCGCTCGGATCGTCGAACAGGCGTCCGACGATCGGAAGCTCGGCGAGCGCGGGCGCGGTGAGATGTCCGCCCACCCGGGCGAGGATCGGTCGATCGTTCGCCAGGAGCGGCGCGAGCAGCCCGGCAAGCGCGGTGGCCAGAACGACGAAGATAGCCGGTCGCGATTCAGGCTGCATCGGAGCGCTCGTCCAGGAGCCCGGACCGGATCCGTGGATCGACCACGAGATAAAGGACGTCCACCAGGAGATGCCCCGACAGCACCAGCACGGCGGAGAGCAGGGTCAGACCGACGACGACGGGATAGTCACGCGCCTCGATCGAGGTGAGGTAGAGCCGGCCGACTCCCGGCAGGGAAAAGATCTGCTCGACAATCACGCTTCCCCCCGCCAGCCCCGGCACGATCGTCGCGAGCAGCGTGATGAACGGGACCGCGGTATTCGCGACCACGTGCCCGGAGGCGCGCAGCCGGGACAGACCCTTGGCGCGCGCCACCGCCAGGAACTCCCTTCCCAGGGCGGAGCGGAAGGCGGCGCGCGCGTAGCGCGCGACGAGCGCCCAGCCGCTGAGCGCCAGGCAGATGGTCGGCAGGAGCAGGTGGCGCGCCAGGGAGGCGGTCGTTCCCAGTGCCGTGGCGCCGCGGTCCGGGACTCCCTGGAGGGGGAGCCATCCCAGGCGAACCGCGAACCATTGCTGCAGCAGGAGTGCCGCGGCGAACGAGGGCACGGCATAGAGGAGGATCAGGAGGGCGCGCCCGAGACGGTCCGCGATCGAGCCGGGGGACGAGGCCCCGAACAGTCCGAACGGCACCGCCACGCCGTAGATCAGGATCACGGAGCAGAAATTCAACAGCAGCGTCCAGGGGAGAGCCGAGACGATGACCGCGGCGACGGGGCGTCCGTCGCGCATCGATCGGCCCAGGTCGCCCCGCAGGAGGGCGAGACCCCAGGAGGCGTAGCGGGCCGCGGGACTCTGCTCGAGGCGCAGCTCGGATCGCAGATGCTCGACCGCCTCGGCCGAGTAATAGCCTCCGCCCGACCAGACCTGGATCGGATCGTTCGGCAGCAGGTTGAGGATCGCGAAGGTCAGAACCGAGATCCCGAGAAGCGTCGGCACCGACGAAAGCGCCCGGCGGACCAGGAAGGGGATCATCCGCCCGGCTGCTGGCGGATCTTGAGGCGGATCACGCCGGGATACTGCACGATGAGGCCCCGCGGCGAGGGTTCGACGCCCGTCACCCTGCGGGACAGGGCGGCGAGGACCTTGGGAAAGAAAAGATAGGTGTAGGGCTGCAGCTCCTCGACCCGCTTCGCGATGCGGCGGTAGCAGGCGGAGCGCGCTTGCGGGTCGATGGCGCGCCGTCCTTCCTCGATCCAGGCGTCGATCTCCTGATCGTGGAAGCCCGCGTAGTTGCGCCCGTCCCCGATCTGCGATGAGTGCAGCATCCCGTAGACCACATCGTCCGGATCGCCGGCCGGAACGGTCCCGGACAGGGCCGCCTCGAAGTCCCCCGTCTTGAGACGGGCCCACAACCCCGGCCAATCGAGTCTCTCGATTCTCATGTCGATGCCGAGGGCGCGCAAGGATTCCTGCGCGACCTGGGAAAACTGCGCGTGGTCCTCGCCGCCGCTGAAAATCAGGAGCGTGAACCGGAAGGGCCTGCCGTTCTTGCTCCGCAGTCCGGTCTTCGGGTCCAGCCGCCATCCGGCGTGATCGAAGAGCGCCGCCGCCGCCCGCGGGTCGTGACGCAGCGGCCGGCTGTCCGGGTCGGGCGGCAGGATGGCGGGATGGAACAGGGAGAAGGACACCTGCCCGAGGCCGTGCAGGACCGCGCGGACGTACTCCTCCCGGTCGAGAGCCAGCGCCATGGCGCGGCGGACCTCGGGATCGGAGAAGAACGGGTTCGAACCGTCCGCCCGCCAGGCGATGTAGTAGAAGAACAGAGACAGGTAGCTGACGGTCGCGAAACGCCGGGTGAACGCCGGGTCCCTGCTGTAGGCATCCCATTGCACCGGGGTCAGCGAGGCGTAGTCGATCTCTCCGGCGAGCAGCGCCATGAGCGTCGTCTCCTGTGTCGGGATGATCGGCAGCTCCAGCGTATCGACGTAGGGCCGCCCGCCCCAGTACTCCCGGTTCGACGCCAGCACGATGCGGCGGCCGGGCTCCCAGGACACGAAGCGGAACGGGCCGGTGCCGATCGGGGCGCGATTGAAGCGCGACGTCAGGAAATCCTCCTTTTCATACAGATGGCGGGGCAGGATCGGCATCTCCCAGGCCGACAGTGCGGGGGCGTAAGGGAATCGGTACACCACGCGCACGGTCCTGTCGTCGGGGGTCTCGAGACGCTCGACCGGCAGGAAGCCGTCGAGATGTCCCAGCGCGTGATTCTTCCGGTCGATGACGCGCTCGTACGTGTACTTCACGTCGGCGCTGGTCAGCGGCTGTCCGTCGTGAAACCGCACACCCGCGCGGAGGTGAAAGGTCAAAACGCGCCCCGAGTCGGAGGACTCCCACGACTCCGCCAGACGCGGCACGATATTCATGTCGACGTCCCGGTCGACGAGGCTGTCGCCGACCAGCCGGGACACCAGGTCGGCCGGCTGGTCGCTCGCCGTGACGAAATTCAGCGTGGCCGGCTCGGTCCGGAGAGGATAGACGAAGCGTCCACCGTAGTCCGATGGAGCGACGGCCCCCCGGTCTTCAGGCGGGGAGGACGTGCAGGCGGAGAGGAGGGCGGCGGCGAGGAGCGTGACCGCAACGCCGCGAAGGCTCCTCGGTCGCATTCTCCCTGCTCTCAATCGGAGGTGAAGGTCGTCTTACCGGCCCCGGTGTTGCCCAGGAGGTCGGTCACCTTGACGATGACCGTGTGCTCCCCGCCGCGAAGCGACGGGAGAGGGATGCTGTAGGTCTCGGAGCGCGAGTCGGAAACCCCGTCGATCGGCGCTACCGTCACGAAGCGTCCGCCATCCAGCGAGTACTCGGCGCGCGCGATCGGGCCCGGCGTATCGGTGGCGCTCGCTTCCACGGTCACGTCCTTGCCGGTGCGGCGCGCCGTCACCTGCACCGAGGGGGGGGTGTTGTCCACCAGGAAGGGATCGCTGACCTGGCTCGCCGTCCTGGCCTGGCCCGACGGGTTCGACGGCGCGTCGCTCGCTTCGATGCGCACGCGATAGAGCCCGTCCGGGACCTGGGCCGAGTCGAAGGCGAAATAGCTGTCGCGCAGCCCCTTCGCCAGCGGTTTCCACGCCGTCTCCCCCTCCCCCTTGAAGGAGAGATCGAACACCAGGACGTCACCGTTGGGGTCCTCGGCGTCCCAGTCGAGGGCGCGCATGCCGCGCACGAAGACCCTCTTCTCCGGAAGCTGCGGCGGCTGAGACGTGAGGGCTCCGGTGTCCGGGTTCACCCGGATGCCCGTGAACGCCAGGTCCTGGGGATCGGGTTCGGCCGCGTAGGGGAGCCTCTCGCGGACCACCCCTGGAGGCTCGACCGAGACCCGCTTCAGGGCGGGCGGAAGGTTGGCCTGCAGGTAGGCCACCGACACTGCCTGCAGAGAGGGGCCGGCCCCGCCACCCGGGCGCGCCAGCCGGGCGCGCCACTGCAGGAAACGCGCGGGAGGGCTCGCGACCGCGCTCCCGTCGGGGCTGGGGTAGGCGGTCGACCATTCGCTCCAAGTCGAGTCCGGCACGCCCGAGTTGCCCGACCGGGTCGCCACCTCCACGCGGGCTCCCCCCGGCACGCTGGCGCGCCAGGAGATGCGACCCCACTTCGAGATCGTCTGGGCGTCGCAGGTCGGGGAGAGATAGGTTCCCGCCTCGCCGGTCGCGGTGTCGAGGAGATACACCCTGCCGACGTTGCTGCTGGCCGCGAAGATCTGGTGCCCCTGCCCGCTCACGAGCGATGTCACCTGGGATTCGGGCAGCTTCGCGAGCAGCGTGCTCTGCTGCGAGCCGAGGAGGACGCGGACGCGGCCAGGCTCACCTGTCCCCGCCAGCGGGCGGCCGGAGGCGTCGAGGGCCAGCGAATAGACGACCTCGCTCGGCGACGACCACAGCGTGGTGACCGTGCCGTCCGGATCGATTCTGTACACCTCGCTCTTCGGAGCGGGGCCCGGCGCGACCGATGGCGCCCCCGTGGCGCTGGCGGTGACCGTGACCGTGGCTGTCGTGCCCGACTCGACCCCGGGAATGACCACCTGGGGCGGCAGGCTTCCCTTCGCCGGCGGCGTCTCGCGCTCCTGTGCGGGCGGCTGCATCTGAGGCGGGGGCGGTGCGGGCGGCTCCCCCTCCGTGCCGATGGCGGCGGCGTAGACCACCCCCTTCGGATCGACCACGATCGCGTTCATTTCGCGCAGACGAGAATCGTACAGGACGGTCGCCTTGCCGTCCGGGGCGATCCGATACAGGAGCCCCTTGCCGTCGGTGCCCGCCAGCAGGTTGCCGCCCTGGTCGAAGGCGAGGGAGACGATGTGAAACTCTTCGCTGTCGAAGAAGATCTCGGCCTTCCCCTTGGCCGCGACCCGGTAGACGATGCCGCGCTCGCCTGTGGCGGCAAAGAGCTCGCCTCGAGGCGAGAACGCCAGGGCCCAGAGATAGCGGTCCTCCGGCGCATAGTAGACCTCCCCCTTGGCCTCCCCCGTGATCCGGTAGATCTTTCCCTGCGGGAGCGTGGCGGCGTACACCACGTCGTTCTTGTCGACCGCCAGCGCGTGCACCGCCAGGTCGCCGGTCTCGTAATACAAGGATCCCTGGGCTCCCTTAGGGACGCGGTAGATCTTGCCCCCGTTGCCGCCGCCGACGTACAGAGTGCCCTTGCTGTCCACCGCCTGCGACCACAGGAACGGCTCGGACGCCTGCTCGATCGCCGGAATCTTCAGGGGTCGCAGGGCGGGCGCCAGGACCAGCTCGCCGCCGGCCGCCACCGCCGCCCCGTCCGGTTTCCCCTTCTCGAAATCGTCGAAGGTCTCGAGCGTCCAGAGAATCGGCGAAACGGCGAAGGTCGAAGCCGGGAAGGCGGCAAGGATCAGGGCGAACAGCAGAAAGGCGGGGCGTGACGCCACGTCATTCCTCCACGTCGATGGCCAGTTGTTTGAAGCCGGCGAGCATGTAGTCCGTGTCGAGGGTTTCCTCGGCCACGCCACGGTACCACAGCCTCAGGTAATTGCCGCGTGTCTGCGGCCGCACCATCACCTGAGCAACCGAGGGCGGCAGGTTGGGAAGCCTCTGTCCCTGGAACAGGATGCCATTGTCGGCGCGGGACAGCACGGCGTACACCTTGTCGTTGCTGCGCAGATGGTTGATGAGCCAGATGAGCTGCCCCAGATCCTTCGGGTGGAAATCGTCGCTGTCCCCCCCTTCGTCCTCGACACGCGCCAGCGTCATGCCGTCCCCGACCTGCAGGACCAGGCGACCCTGGGTGACTTCGTCGGGAATCTTGATGTCGATCTGGCGGGTGACCTCGGGGCCGCGGAACGGCTTGAGTATCGCCGAAACCTGGACAGTCTCCCCGGGGCGCACGTGGTCCTTGCTCACCCAGGCCCGCTCCACCCGGGCCGTGCGCCGTTCATCGACGTAACCGAGGATCAGATTGATGCCATTGACGTGCACGGGGTGGTACTCGTTGTTGAGCAGGAGCTGCGTGATGAAGGCGACCGTGCCCGACGTGTAGATCGACGCAAGGTCGCCGGCGAACAGGTTCCGGAGCTCGATGTCCTCCTCTCCCGACACCTGGATCGTGGAGCCCTCCCTGTAGGACAGGGTGACCTCGCCGTAATCCTTCTCCTCGCTGCTGAGGATGCCGTTGAGAGCCGCATACAGCAGATAGGGGGCCAGGAACGGATCCTCGACGATGTCGAACGCGTAGTGCTGCGACCGCCCCATCTGCGGCTGCAGCTCGAGGCGCACCGGAATCAGCCGCGGCCTCTTGCCGAGATAGCCGAACACGCCGGTGGAGCGGTCCTGGCGGAAGGCGCCGACCTCCTCGCCTGCGGAGGCGAACTTGAACGATTCCTGGAGCGACGGGAACAGGCCGTTCACCTGGGCGGTGGTCATGATGAGGTCGGTCGGGCCCAGGTTCAGGAGCGGGTGACCGCAGGCCATCACTTTGTCCTTGTCGCGGTAGGTGACGGTGCAGATGGCCGCGAACTCGACGTCCCCGCGGACCAGCTTCATCCCGACGCCGCCGCCGGGGACGATCTTCGCCTCGGCCGCTCCGGTCGTGGTCTGTGATTTCCCCACAGCACCGCCCTGCACCGGAACGAGACCGCCGCGCGCCAGCACCGGCGCCAGGCGATCCATCGCCCGCTGCGTCACGCCTGTGAACAGCAGGGGTGTCGCGATCGGAGTCATCCCCGGCGGACTCCCGGGCGCGGGGGAGATGGCGTCGAAGTAGGACGTGAAGTGGGCGGGCAGTCCGCGTGGATCCCTGAGAAGGGCCAGCGGGTTGCCGGTGACGGGCGCCGCGGTGCGGCGCGCCCCGGGCAGGTTCGAGGCGGGGGACTCCTTCTCCTCGACCTCCAGCATCTCCTGGATCGGCGTCACCCCCGCCACCGGCTCGCGCGCAAAACCCCAGGTGTAGGCCACGGCGCCCGCCAGCCGGTCACCGAAGAAGATCGGGCTGCCGCTCATGCCGCTCAGCACGCCGGTGTTCGCGAGCGGGCCGCCCGACAGCCGCACCAGGATGAGGTTGCGCCTCGGACCGACGTGCTCGAGCGTGCCGATCACCTCGACCTGGAAGTCCTCCACCCGGGTGCCGCTGAACACGGTCTTCCCGATCCCCTTCATGCCGGTCTTGACCTCGCTGAACGGGAAGATCTCCTGGGCGATTGCCGGGCGCGCGGCGAGGAGTGGCAGGATGAGCCAGAGGAGACGCGATAAACGATTCATTCGGAAGAGGATCATAGCACAGCGTCGGACGGCCGCCCGGCGGTCGGCGCGGCGCGCGCGCAGCGTCTTACATCCTCTCGGGCTCGGGGATTCCCATCAGGCCGAAGGCGTGCCGCATCTGGGAAAGAAAAAGGTACGTGAGCACCACGCGAACCTGTTTGAAGCGCGGGTCGGGCTCCTGCATCACGGGGTACTTGTGGTAGAAGGCATTGAATCGCTGCGCCAGGGTGAAGGCGTACTTGGCGATCTGCGAAAGCTCGAGCGACTCCACCGCCTGCTGGACCGTCTCGCGGAACCGGGCGATGAGCGTCAGGAGCGCCCAGTGCTCCTCGGCCGCCTCTCCCGGCGGCAGGTCGAACGTCGTCTCGCGCGCCCAGCGGGCGGCGGTCGTTTCGTCCGGTCCGCCCGCCGTCGCCATCTTCTCGAAGATTCCGCCCGCCCGCACCACGGCATACTGAAGGTAGGGACCGGTCTCCCCCTCGAACGACAGCGCCTCGTCGAAATCGAACGCCAGGACCCGGTTGCGCGTGTACTTCACCATCAGATAGCGCAGGGCGCCGATCGAGATGGCGCGCGCCAGAGCGCGCGACTCGTCCTGTTCGATCCCGGGGTTCCTGGACTTGATCTCGTCGAGGGCCTGACGTTCGAGCGCGTCGAGGAGGTCGTCGGCCTTCACACCCAGGCCGCGCCGGCCCGACATCTCGACGTACGAGCGCTGACGGTCCTCGTCCGACAGGGACACCCCGAGCTTCCCGGCGCTCGCGGGCGTGAGCGCCACCATCTCGTACGCGAAATGGATGGAGCGCTCCGCCTGGGCCGCGTGCCCGAGCGCCTTCAGACCCTCGACGACGATCGCCTGCAGGTATCCCTGACGCACGTCGATGACGTTGTAGACGCGCTCCGCTCCGCCGAACCCGGGGTGCTCGGCCTGCCGCTCCCTCTGATCGCTGGTGCTGGTCCAGACGATGTGGCCGTCCCCCTCGCTCCGGAACACGGCATAGTCGAAGTTGGCGTCGAGCAGGCCGAATTTCCACAGCTGGTAGGCGATGTCCTTGCCCACGTAGGTCACCGTGCCGTTGCTGCGCACGATGATTTTTTCGCCTTCCTTCAGCTCGGCGAACCGCGGCCCCTCCAGGGGCATCACCCAGCAGCCCGCGCGATCGCCCGTGGTCACGCGCTCGATCGCCTTCTTCTTCTTGAGGAGCTCGAACGCGCGATCCCAGAAGCGATGGGCCAGGATGTCGCTCTCCCACGGCAGGAGGTCGTAACGGACGCCGATTCGCGTCATGGTGTCGAGATGACAGTTCACGATGCGCCGCGCCACGTACGCTGCGAGCCCGGCGTCGTCCCCCTGGCGCTCCTCGAGGTGCTTGAGGACCGCCGGCCGGAGCTCCTGCGTCTCGGGTCTCTGCTCGTACAGGTCCGTGACCCGCGCGTAGAGGTCCCAGCAGAAGACGTCGAACTTCCCGGGGACCGCCCGCGCCTCATCCAGTCCCGCGCGCAGGATCTCGCGGAAGCCGATCACGATGTCGGCGACCTGCACACCCGTGTCGTCGATGTAATTCTGCACCTCCACCTCGTGGCCGAAGAACCGCAGGCAGCGGGCCAGGGTGTCGCCGAGCACGGCGTTCCGGAGGTGGCCGATGTGCGCCGCCTTGTTCGGGTTGATGTTGGTGTGCTCGACGATGATCTTGCCCTGGCCCCCGGCGGGCCGGGGGGGGGCTTCGATCTCGCGCGCCAGCGCGCGCGCGGCGGCTGTGCGATCGAGGAAAATATTCAGATAGCCGGCCCCGCCCGCCTCGACGCGGAGCACACCCGGCAGCGCAGGGAACGAGGCCGCCAGCTCCTGGGCGATCTGCCGCGGCGGGCGCCGCAGGCGCTTCGCCAGTTCGAAGGCGACGGGTGTGGCGAGGTCACCCATCCCCGGCCGTGGTGGATACTCCACGGCGATCAGGCCCGGGGCCGCCTCGTACTTCTCCCGCACAATCGTCTCGAGAGCGCCGGCGACCGCCTGCTTGATGTCTTCCAAGGACCCTCCTTCGGGCGCGGCGCAGTATACCGAGAAACGGACGCTCGCGGCCCTCGTCCCGGGACCTCCTCCACCTGACGCGACCCGCGGGGGACAATCTCCTCTGCTGCTAAAATGACGGGATGCCTCTCTCGAACGTGCGAACCGCGACGACGCTCTGCGCGCTCGCGGTCGTCCCCCTGCTCTGGGCCTGCGGCCCGGGCGGCGGCACGTCCGCCCCCGCCACGGAGAGGAGCGCGGACGACGGGCCGATCCGGCCGGCTTCGCTCGAGGCCGGTCTGCAGCTTTACAGGCAGGGGGACTTGAAGGGGGCCGAAGCACAGCTCGCGAGCGCTTTGCGCGGCGCGCCACGGGACAGGCGCGTCCTGGAGGCGCTCGGATCGATCTACGCCCGCAGCGATCGGTGGAAACAGGCCGAGGAGAGCTTCCGCGCGGCACTCCTGATAGAGCCCGCCTCGATCGGCGCCCGCATCGGCCTGGCGTCCGTCTGCATCGATACGGGACGCTACGACGAGGCGGCGGCGATCCTGGCGGAGGTGAGGCAGCGCGATCCCGAGAATCCGGTCGCCGGCCTGAAGGGGGCCCTCCTCGACGTCCGCATGGGACGATCGGCCGAAGCCGAAGCCGGGGCGCGAAGGGTCATCGCCCGGCAGCCCGCGAATCCGGAGGCTCACTACGTGCTGGGTCTGGCCCTCGAGCAGAAGAGCGCGCTCGTGGAGGCGGCGGGGGAGATGCGCCACGTCCACGACCTCTCGCCCTCGCACCTCGGCGCGCTGAGCCACCTGGTGACGATCGCGACCCGTCTCGGCCGCGGGGACGAGGCCGTGGGCTGGCGCAGGACGCAACAGGAGGCCCTGTCGCGGGCCCACGTCGAGGAGCGCGTGCGCGACCACCGCATCAGGGGGGTCGCCGCCTTCAACAGTGAAGACTACACGACGGCCCTCCTGGAGTTCCAGACGATCGCACGCCAGGACCCGGGCGACCCCCAGGTCCATCTTCATCTGGGCTCGACCTACATCGCGCTCGATGACTTGGAGGGGGCCAGGCGGGAGCTCGAGCTCTGTCTTTCCCTGGACCCCAGAAACGATCGCGCGCTCGCGGAGCTGGGACGGGCCTACGCCAAGGCCAACCGGATGGACCAGGCGATCGAGGCGCTCCGGAAGGCGATCGCGATGAACCCCCAGCTCGCGGAGCCGCATTACTATCTGGCCGGCATCTACATGGCGCGCGGCGAGCAGGACCTGTTCCAGAAAGAGATGACGATCTTCAACGACCTGCAGTCCCGCTCCCAGGGGGCCGCCCTGGAAGTGCAGACGGGGGATCGGCCGTGAGCGCGGCGCCTCGCGCGGGTCCGGAACGACCCGCCGCCGTCCTGCTTCTGGCGGCGCTCGCCTCGCTGATGTCGGCCTGCCCGGGGGGTGCGCGGGATCCCGCCCCCTCGCCAGGGACCGATCCGGCGTCGCTGGGTCCGGACGGGGCCCGTTTCGAGGACGTCACCGCCGCGGCGGGCATCCGGTTCCGCCACGTCAACGGCGCCACCGGACAGAAGTTCATCCTCGAAACGCTCGGCTCGGGCGTGTGCGTGTTCGACTACGACGGCGACGGTCTTCAAGACATTTATTTTGTCCAGAGCGGCCGGCTCCCCGGGTTCACGCCGAAGGGCCCCCTGCGCTCGGCGCTGTATCGCAACCTCGGGCACGGACGATTCGAGGACGTCACGGAAAAGGCGGGTGTGGGCGGACCCGATCGGTACGGCTTCGGTTGCGTGGCGGGGGATGTGGACGGCGATGGCGATCGCGATCTGTACGTGACCTATTACGGTCCGAACGTCCTGTACCGCAACAACGGCGACGGCACGTTCACGGACGCGACGAACCGATCCGGGGCGGCCAACGGCCTCTGGGCGACGAGCGCCTCGCTGGCGGATGCCGACGGCGACGGCGACCTGGACCTGTACGTGGCGAACTATGTCGCCTTCGATGAGGCCAACAACCTCTACTGCGGCGAGAACCGGCCCGGTTATCGGACGGTCTGCCACCCGCGCAACTTCGATCCGCAGCCGGACGCGTTCTACAGGAACCGGGGGGACGGGACGTTCGAGGACGTCTCGAAGAGGGCCGGGATCGTGGACACGACCGGCAAGGGTCTGGGCGTCGTCTTCGGCGACTACGACGGCGACGGTGACCAGGACATCTACGTCGCCAACGACGACACGCCGAATTTTCTGTGGAGAAACCGGGGGGACGGCACCTTCGAGGAGGTGGCCCAGTATGCCGGCACGGCGCTGTCGGAGGACGGCGTGCCGCAGGCGGGGATGGGGACCGACATGGCCGATTACGACAACGACGGTCTTCTGGACATCTTCGTCACCAACCTGTCGGAGGAGACCAATGAGCTGTACCACAACGACGGCCATGGCCTGTTCTCCGACCGCAGCTTCGTCTCGGGGCTCGGGTCGCCGTCACTGCTCGATCTCGGCTTCGGGACGTTCTTCTTCGACGCCGACAACGACGGCGACCTGGACGTCTTCGTGGCGAACGGACACATCATCGACAACATCGGTCTCTACAGCGACACGATCACGTTCGAGCAGCGCGCGGCGCTGTACCGGAACCTCGGCGGCGACCGCTTCGAACGTCTGGCCTATCCGGCCGCGGCGCCCCTCGGCGGGCTGTACGTCGGCCGCGGCGCCGTCCCCTTCGACTACGACGACGACGGAGACGAGGACATCGTCCTGACGCAGAGCGATCGCCCCGCCCTCCTCCTGCGCAACACGGGCAGCCCCGGCCGTCACTGGGTCACGATCACCCTCGCCGGCGCGCCGCCGAATCGCGACGCGATCGGGGCGTTCGTCGCGCTCGAGGCCGGCGGCGCGCGCCAGGTGCGCTACGCCCGCACGGGGATGTCGTACCTGTCCCAGGGCGACCGCCGGCTGCACTTCGGGCTGGGGTCGGCCGCGACGATCGACCGGGTGATCGTGCGCTGGCCCGGCCGCAGCGGGTTCAGGGAAGAATTCGCCGCGTTGCCGGTCGATCGGTTCGTGACGCTCGAGCAGGGGAAAGGGACACGGGTCCCGGAAAAATGAGGACCTACCGCACCGACGCGATCCGGCCGCTGGCGACATGCGAGCGCTGCGGGAGACCGAGATCGGTGAGACCTTCCAGCAGGTAGTAGTAGCGGCGCCCGGGTCGGGCGACGTCGTCCACGAAGATGTAGCCGGTGTCCGACGCGCTGTCCCCCATGGCCGGGACGGCCACCGAGTTCAGCCGCGTGAACGGGCCGCCCGGTGTCTCGGCGCGGTAGACGTTCCAGGCCACGAGCCCCTTCTCGGAAGCGGTCGTCCACTCCAGGAGCATCGATCCCCCCATCTCCGAGGCCGTGAACGACGCGAGATCGTACGGTGCGTAGGGATCGGCAAGGGCCCTGGCCTCGAACCGTGCGCTGCCGCCGCCGGGAAGGGCGTCGTTGCGCAGGACGATCCAGGCTTCGCGGGCGTCGGCCCAGGGAACCGAGACGCGGCCGCTCCCGGAGGCGTCGAAGAGGACCGGCACCAGGACCGGCTGCGGGCCCCACGGGCGGTAGAACACCAGGAGATCGGCTCCCGGATGGCCTCCCTCGGCGGAGAACTCGAAGTCGACTGTGCCGCGCCGGCCGTCCCCGGGGAGTCGGAAGGCCGTGGAGCCGAGCGGTTCGACGGGCTCGGCCGGCTCGAACCGGACCGGCGTCTCGGATCCGGCCGGTGACAGGGAGGAGGCCGGGAGGAATCGACCCGAGGCGTAGTGCTGGCCATCGTCCCTGTCCCCCGTGAACAGGTTCCAGGCGGCGTATTCGCGAGCCGCTTCCGCAAGAGATCGGCCCGACCGCCGCAGAACGGAATCGGTCGCCGCCAGCGGATCCAGCCCCTGCGCAGCGCTCTCCTGCCAGATCTGCCTCACGATGGATGGGTCGCCGGCGCGCTCCGACAGGAACTGCGGCCACAGGAGACCGCCTTCCATCAGGAGGAGGCTGTCCGACGCCAGGCCGCGGCCGGGGAGCGACAGCCGGGCGCGCAGCGCCGCGTCGTGCGCCCGCAGGTCGCCGGTCGCCAGGAGGGTCAGGTACGAGGCGGTCCCCTCGGCCCAATAGAGAGGAGCGCGCGCGGACAGCGACAGGAGCGACAGGTGCGCGACCTGGTGCAGGGTCGCGGGCATCACCCGATCGGCGGTGAGACCCGCGTCGAGGATCACGAAGGGGGAGCGTCCCGGCACACCACCTTCGGCTGACACGCCTCCCTCGATGCGCGGCACGACGAATCCTTCGATGCCGCGTCCGAGGGCCACGACGAAGACGTCGAGGCGCTCTCCTTCCGCGGCCGGCGGAGGAAATCCGAGGCGCGCCACCAGGGACGAGCGCGCCGCACCGAGCGCCTCCGCGATCCGGTCGACCAGGTCGGGGACACCGTTCCGGTCGCGATCGATCGACATGAGCCCCGACGGGGAGAGGGAACCGGAGTAATGGATCGCGAACCGTCCCTCGTGAACGATGCTGATCTTCTCGGAATCCAGGACCGGCCGGGCCGCGATCGAGGCCGCCGCCTGCTGCAGCGAAGGGGGCAGCGGAGACTCAGGCCGGGCGAGCAGCAGCGACAGGGGTGTGGCGCACCCGACCGGGAAGCTGTCCACACCGGCGGCGGCCGCCAGGATGTCCCCCGCGTCCGGCGGCGCCCCATCGAGAAGGATCGGTCGTTCGGAGGCGCGGGCGATGATGGACGACAGGGTGGCGTCATGGTCCTCGGCGCGCACGACCGCCGGGACACAAAGAAGACCGATCGCCATCGCTGTGCGGATGGTTCTCATGTGGCCTCGAGGACCTCTCGTGGCAGAAAATATATGACACAAACCCTTGCAGGTCAATGTACTTGTGAGTCCAGAGCGCTGCGGCTGGCGCGCCCTCTGTGCACGAAAGTGTAGCCGGGGAAGAGCCCTGCCGCGCCGATCCCGGGCCGGACGCCCGGTCGTCTATAATCCGGCCATGGCGCTGTCCCTCGCGACTCCCCTGCGTGACCTCAAAGGGCTTGGTCCGAAAAGGGCCGAGGACCTCGAGGCACGCGCCCTGAAGACGATCGAGGATCTTCTCCTGCACCTGCCCTTCCGCTACGAGGACAGGAGCCGGTTCTTCCCGATCGCCTCGCTCACACCGGGATTCAAGGCCACCGTGCGCGGGCGGGTCGTGACGTCCGTCCTGCGCCGGACGCGCGCGCGGGGTTTCACCATATTCGAGGCGCTGATCCAGGACGACAGCGGGTCGATCAGGGTGATCTTCTTCAACCAACCGTACCTGCGCACGGCCCTGCCTGCCGGTCGCGAAGTGATCCTGTACGGGGAGGCGTCCATCTCGCGCTACGGGCGGCGCGCTCTGGTGCTGCAGAGCCCCCAGGCGGAGATCCTGTCGGACGACGACCAGGAGTCGATCCACACCGGGCGAGTCGTGCCGGTCTACCCGAGGCTCCCCGGTCTGTCCTCGCGCGCCATTCGGCGGCTGGTGCATTCGATCCTGAAAGCCCTGCCGCAGTCCTTCCCGGATCCTCTGCCGGCCGGCCTGGCGGAGAAACGCGGTTATCCGGCGCGCCGCGAGGCGATCGCCTCAGCCCACTTTCCCCCCGCGGAGGCGGATCTGGATGCGCTGAACGAGTTCCGGTCCCCGTTCCACCGGCGGCTGATTTTCGAAGAGTTCTTCTTCCTGCAGCTCGGATTCGCCCTGGCGCGGCAGGAGCGCGAGTCCCGGCCGAGCGAGCCCGGTCTGCGCGTCGACGACGCCATCCGGGCCCGGCTGCGGGCGGTCCTGCCGTTTCATCTGACCCCCGCGCAGCGCAGGACCTTGAAGGAGATCGCCGACGACCTGATGTCGGGACACCCGATGAACCGGCTGCTGCAGGGGGACGTGGGCTGCGGCAAGACGGTCGTGGCGCTGCTGTCGGCGCTCCTCGTCGTCGAGAACGGCCACCAGGCGGCGTTCATGGCGCCGACCGAGATCCTGGCGGAACAGCACCATCGAACGTTCCAGACCCTGCTCCGGGGAACGGGCCGCACGGTGGGCCTCCTGACCTCTGCTGTGACCGGCTCGGCCCGCCGGCAGGTGGCGACCGGCCTGCGCACGGGGATGATCCCGATTGTGGTCGGCACGCACGCCCTGCTGGAAGACGAGGTGCGGTTCAAGTCGCTGCGCCTGGCGATCATCGACGAGCAACACCGGTTCGGCGTAGCGCAGCGCGCGGGGCTGCGGGGCAAGGGGGCGCGTACGGATGTCCTGGTCATGACCGCGACGCCGATCCCGAGGTCGCTCGCGCTCACGGTTTACGGAGACCTCGAGCTTTCAGTCATCGACGAGATGCCGCCCGGGCGCCGGCCCGTCCGGACGGTGGTGCGCGGTGAGGAGTCGCGGGCGCAGATGTACGACTTCGTGCGGGCGCAGGTCGGCGAGGGCCGGCAGGTCTACGTCGTCTATCCGCTCGTGGAGGAGACCGGTCAGGCGGACCTGAAGGCCGCGGTCGAGATGCAGAGGACCCTGTCGCGGAAGATCTTCCCCGACCTGAAGGTCGGTCTCGTTCACGGCCGTCTCAAGACGCAGGACCGCGATGCGGTCATGGCGGACTTCGCCTCCGGCGCCCTGCCGATCCTGGTCGCGACGACCGTGATCGAGGTCGGCATCGACGTCAGGAACGCGACGGTGATGGTGATCGAGCAGGCCGAGCGTTTCGGACTGTCCCAGCTCCACCAGCTCCGCGGCCGCGTCGGTCGCGGAGCGCACGAGTCCAGCTGCATCCTGATGCCGGGGCCGCGGGCGACCGACGAGGCGCGCCGCCGGCTCGACATCCTGGCCTCGACCCAGGACGGCTTCGTCATCGCCCGCGAAGATCTGAAGATGCGCGGTCCGGGCGAGTTCCTGGGCACCCGCCAGTCCGGCCTCACGGACCTGCGCATCGGCGATATCCTGCGCGACCACGACATCCTCGCCGACGCCCGTCGCGAGGCCTTCGAGACCGCCGCCTCCCTGGGCACCTCCCCGCGGCGCCACGACCTGGTCCTGCACCTCGAACGGCGCTGGTCCGGACGGCTGGGACTCATCCAGATAGTGTAGAATCCCTTCAACGAAGGGTCCGAAATCGTGCGCCTGATTCCAGGATCAGCAGTGTTCGCGGCCGGCATGATCGTCTGCCTGCTCATCCCCGGAGTCGCCTGGGGCCAGACCACGGGTGTCCTGCGCGGCGCGGTCACCGACGACGGGGGGGTGCCGCTTCCCGGGGTCGTGGTCGTGGTCGCGAACGCCGGCCAGGGGATCACCGGTCGCGGTGCGATCACGGACAAGGCGGGGATGTTCATCGTGCCGGGACTTCCGTCGTCCCGCGACTACAGCCTGCGCGTCAGCCTTCAGGGGTTCGCGAGCGTCGTGCTCTCCGATGTGGAGGTGTCGGCGGGGCGCGTCAGCGAGGTCCGCATCGTTCTTTCCCCCGAGACGAAGCTGCGGGAGCGGGTGGAGGTGCGTGCGAAGCCGAGCGTCGTCAGCCTGGAGGAGACCACCACGCAGACGAACCTCTCCTCGGAGTTCGTCGACGCGCTCCCGATCCTGGGGCGCAATTACCAGGACATCCTCACCCTGGCCCCGGGCGTCACGGACGTGGACGGCGACGGCAATCCGAACATCCACGGGGCGCGGGACACCGATGTCGTCACTCTGGTGGACGGCGTATCGACCAGCGACCCGCTGACCGGGAAGATCGGCGCCCAGCTCAATATCGAGTCGATTCAGGAAATCCAGATCAAGACCTCGGGGGCCACGGCGGAATTCGGACGGGCCCAGGGAGGGTTCGCGGACATCGTCACCAAGTCGGGCGGGAACGAGTTCCAGGGGACGTTCAAGTTCTTCTGGCGCGGCTCGATCCTGGATGGCGACGGCGCCGGGATCGACGATCCCCGGCTGCACGCCGGGGTGGGGGAGAGCGGCCTGCGGGACCTGCACTTCAACGACTACCTGCCGTTCCTGTCGATCGGTGGTCCGTTCCTGAAGGACAGGGCCTGGTTCTACCTGGCCAACGAGTTCATCCAGAGGGACGACCCGGTGAACTCGTTGAACGCGGCGTTCCTGCGGGGCGTGCGCGAGTGGCGCGAGTTCGCCAAGGTGACCTGGCAGGCCAGCCCCAGTCACCGCGTGGCCCTGTCGCTGAACTACGACCCCCAGGACTACCTCAACGAAGGGCTGAACAGCTTCACCCGGGCGGAGAGCGGCTACACCCTCAAGATGGGCGGGACGATGGCGACGCTCAAATCGACCGCCGTCCTGAGCCCCCTGGTGTCGCTCGAGACCTCGGCGTCGTTCTTCGATCAGAGGCCCGCGATCCTGCCGAACCTCGGACCGGATACCAACGGCAACGGTACGACCTGGACCGATTCCAACCAGAACGGCATGATCGAAGCCTACGAAAGAGACCCCGGCGAAGACTACGACGGCGACGGCAAGTTCGACGTCTTCGAAGACGCGAACCTCAACGGCAAACTCGATCCCGGTGAAGATCTGGATCACGATGGTCATCTCACGCCCTACCGCACGAAGTACGTTTACACCTACACTTTTGATCCTGTCTTCAGCTACAAGTATTACGTCCAGTTCTTGGGGGGACTGTGCGAGGGGTCCCAGCGTGAAGATCGCAACTGCAACGGACGGGCGGACCCCGCCGAGGACCTCAATCACAACGGGATCCTGGATTTTGGGGAGGACATCAACGGAGACGGTGTCCTGAGCCCGACCGAGGACAGGAACGGCAACGGCAGGCTGGACGACGTGACGCGCCCCTCCTCTCTCTATCCGTACGACGAGCTTCGGCCCATGCCCGCCGACCGCGGCTACACCATCAACCGGGACACCGGCGTGACGTCCGGGCCGTACTACCAGGACTTCTCCGACTCGCGCCGGCGCTTCACCCTGCGCCAGGACCTGAGCGTCTTCGTCGCCGATTTCAGGGGGAGCCACGATATCAAGCTGGGAGGGGTGTTCGAGCGGGAGGGTTTCGGACGCACGACGAACGAGCGCCCGGTGCTGTCCTCCGGCGTCGTCACGTGCGATCCGCCGAGCTGCGAGCCGCCGGAAGGGGTGACGAGCGTCCTGCCGATCCCGACGACGAGCTTCCTCCTGCCGGCCGAGAACACGGTCTCGGGGGAGGCGACCGGCGTCACCGCCGGGCTGTACGTCCAGGACACCTACCGGCCGATCCCGAACCTGAGCCTCGGCCTGGGCGTGAGGTTCGAGCGCGAGATCGACAGAACCTTCGGCTACTCCTTCTTCGAGCCGGCGATCGAGGGGGAAGGGTTCGATCGCCTGCTCGAGCTCGGAGGGTTCGGGAGCGGCGACCCGCATGGAATCCTGACGGATCCGATCTTCAGGGGCCAGGGGAACATCAACCAGACCATAGCGTTCATCAGCGAGCCGCTGCGGGTGGCGACGCTGGCACGGCTCACGAGGCACCATGCCAGCGTGGCCTTCGACTCCGAGAGTCTCCGCTCGCTCGGCATCCTGCCGACGGGTGTAGGGGCCGATCCGGCGGAGCTCGCCAGGAACGGCGTGAACCCCCAGGTGCGCGAGAACTTCGCGATCACCAACAACAACCTCTCGCCGCGATTGTCGGTCTCGTGGGACCCGATGTCGAACGGACGGACCAAGATCTTCGCGACCTGGGGGCGCTACTTCGACAAGTTGTTCCTCAGCACGATCGTCGGGGAGCAGGGACCGGACCAGGTCAACCGGTACTACGCCGACGACCCGGACGGGGTCAATCCCACCCTGATCCCCGACGACGGCGTAGGCGCCCTGATCTCGAAGGCGCCCCCCTCGGCGACGCAGGTCGATCGCAATCTCCGGACCCCGTTCAGCGACGAGCTCACCTTCGGCTTCGAGCGCGAGATCGCCCCCGAGGTGGCGCTGTCGGTCACCTTCGTCGACCGCCGCTTTCGGCAGCAGCTCCAGGACATCGACGTAAACCACTTCCTGCGCTTCGACGAGGCCGGCCAGCCTCTCGACCGGCTGGGCGCCCTGATCCTGCTTGGCAACAGCCAGGGGTTCGATTTCGGCTCCGCCCATCGGGCCCCCGACGGGCGGCCCGATCTCTACATCCACAACATCTTTTTCAACCAGGTCCTGCGCGTAGGCAACTTCAACGAGGCGCGCTACCGCGGGATCGAGCTGGCCCTGACCCGGCGCCTCTCCCGCCGCTGGCAGATGCAGGGCTCCTACACCTACTCGCGCGCGCTGGGGGACGCCGAAGACTTCCAGTCGCGCCTCGGCAACGACCCCTCCACGGTGGAATCGGAGACCGGCTACCTGTCCTACGACCAGAGACACGTCGTGAAGCTGAACGCGGCGTTCTTCCTCCCGCACGACTGGCAGGTGGGGACGTCTCTGTCCTGGGCTTCGGGGCTGCCGTACTCGATCATCTCGCGCTTCTTCGCGTTCGACGACGTCGACTACCAGCAGTTCCGGACCCGCTACGGCTACACCGCCGCGGAGCCCGGGCAGAACCTGCGCTTCGTGCAGCTGCACCGCAACAGCGAGCGCAACGATCCGGTCTTCGACGTCAACCTCCAGGCGCGCAAGATGATCGTGCTCGGGCGGCGGTCGGCGGCGCTGTCGTTCGAAGTCTTCAACCTTCTCAACCGCGACGACCTGCGGATCTTCACCTACGAGCCGACTCCCTTCTCGCAGACGCACATCGCGGCCGGCGCGGTCCTGACTCCCAGCGGCCCGCTTCAAGTGAACGGGGAGAGGCGCTTCGGCCGCAGGTTCCAGGTCGGATTCCGGATCGATTTCTAGGGTCGGCCCGGCGACTGGGCGGGGGGGAGCGGCAGCCTGCCGTCGCGGACCAGCGCCCGCACGAAGGTGCTCGTCCTCCGCGGCGCGGCTTCGTCCGGGCGGCGGGATGAGAGATCGAGGCGCAGCCGTTCGAGGTCCCGCGGCAGGTCGACATCGTGCCAGGAGGGGAGCAGGACGAGGCGCGCGCCGCAGCGATCGAGGGCGGCGCGCGTGGCCTGCAGGACATGCTCCGTTCCCCACGGGATCGCCTCGAACATCCCCGGCAGATCGCGCGCGGCGCCGATCAGGCAGTAGCCGCCGTCGTCCGCCGGCCCGAGGACGGCATCGGCGCCGCCCGCGAGCGCTTGGAGCGCCGTCGTCAGATGCGCCGGGGGCAGGGTCGGGCTGTCCGAGCCGATGACCACGACCGGCCCGAGGCCCGGGGCCAGGAGCGTCCGGAAGGTGTCCTGGAGACGTTCGCCGAGATCCGCCCCCCTCTGAGGAAGACGCGCCATTCCCCGGGCCGCCTCGGCGATCCCCGCGCAGCCGTCCGCGTCCTCGGGCTCCCAGGGCTCGCTCATCGAGACGAAGGGGGCGGCCCCCGCCGCGACGGCGCAGGCTCTCAGGAGACGAAGGCTGTCCTCGAGAAGGGCGAGGTGCAGGCGGAGCGCCTCGCCGGCGTCGAGCCAGGGGAGCATGCGCGTCTTGACGCGGCCCGCGTGCGGCGCGCGGGCGTACAGGACCAGGGCGCCGCCGCGGTCCACGCCCGCGTCAGTGCGCCAGCCAGTGAATGTGCGTGATGGCGTCGGGGACGAGCCCCACGTACAGAATGCCCGACAGGAGGAGCGGGCTCACGACGATCAGGATGAGGGCGTACTTCTCGAACTTCAGGTGCATGAAGTAGGCGGCCACCAGCGCCGCCTTGACCAGCGCCAGGGCGCACAGGGAGAAGATGACGAAGGCCCGCGCCCCCTGCACCTGGGCCACCAGAAGCTCGACGACGGTGAGGACGGCGAGGGACAGCCAGACCATCCAGTAGTTCGGCTCGGCGTGCTCGCTGGGCTTTCCGCTCACGTGTGCCGTCCTCCGCGCCGCCTTCAGGCGATCAAGTAGACAAATGTGAAGACGAGGATCCAGATCAGATCGACGAAATGCCAGTACAGGCCGACGATCTCGACCGAGCTGTTGTTCTCGGCGCTGTACGCCCCCTGGAGAGCCCGCACGAAGATGCAGAACAGGTAGATGACTCCCGAGAGGACGTGGCAGCCGTGGAACCCGGTCAGGATGTAGAAGGTGGCGCCGAACAGAGTGTTGACGCCCCAGGGGTTCGACTGGATCGTCATCCCCTCCATGATCAGATGCGTCCACTCGTACGCCTGGATCCCGAGGAAGGTGGCGCCACCGAGCATCGTCGCTCCGAGGTAACCGAGCAGCCCCTTCCGATCGCCGTGCTTGATGGCGGACAGCGCCTTCACCATCGTGACGCTGCTGCAGATCAGGATGAAGGTGTTGAGGGCGGTGAGCGGCACACCCAGGTGCGTGGCCGGAACCGGCCAGTCCGAGCTCCCCAGCCGGACCGCCCCGTAGGCCGCCAGGAGCCCCGCGAACGACATGGCGTCGGAGCACAGGAACACCCACATCATCAGCTTCCCCCAACCCGGGGTGAGCTGGTTCTCGTAACGTTCGACGCCGTTCAGGGTCGCAGCGTGCGCCATCCTGGGGCTCCCTCCCGCGGCCGGTTCCCGCGAGGCCGGGAGACTTTAGCACAAGACCCGGGGCGCGATTCAAGTCAGAGATCGTTCCCCGAGTACGACAGGTTGAAGCTCTTGTTGCAGAGCGGGAAATCCGGGACGATGTTTTTCAGGAGGGCGAAGGTGAGCGGGCGCCAGTTGACGAACGATGGGTCCTTGACCTTGACACGATCGAGCCGCGTCCCCTCGGCGGCCCGCACCCAGTGCAGGATCGACCCGCGCCAGCCCTCCACCAGGCCGAAGGCGCTCTCCCAGGCCGGCAGCGGTCCGAGCGGCACGCGCACGGCGCCGCCGGCGGGCATCGCTTCGACGGCCTGGCGAATCAGCGCCACCGACTCGCGCGCCTCGTCCACGCGGATCTCGGCCCGCGCCTGGACGTCCCCCGAATCCCTGAGCGCCACCCTGAACTTCAGCCGGTCGTATGCGGCGAACGGGTGGTCGCGCCGCGCGTCACGGTCGATCCCGGAGGCGCGTGCCACATAGCCTAGAACGCCGTGGTCCAGAGCCGTCTTCTGGGTCAGGATCCCGGTGCCACGCAGACGATCGAGAAGCATGCTGTTGGCCTGACAGATCGTCACCACCTCCAGGAAATCGTACAGAGCCGCATCGACCTCGCGCACGAAGGCGGCGTCTGCGGGCAGATCCGCGCGCAGGCCCCCCGGCAGCAGCGCGCCGCGCAGGAGCCGGTGGCCCGTGAGCCGCTTGTTCAGGCGCAGGAGCCCCTCGCGGATCCGGAGGGTGTGCGCCTGCGCCACGGCGAACCCGGTGTCGTTGGCGATGGCTCCGAAATCCGCGACGTGGTTGTACAGGCGCTCCAGCTCCAGCAGAACCACGCGCAGGAACAGGGCGCGTGGCGGGACCACGGCCCCCGCCAAGGTCTCGAGCGCCTGGCAATAGGCGAGCGGATGGCCGACCGAGGTGTCGCCGGAAATCCGTTCCGCCAGAGGTACACCGTCGTCCGGCGCGCGCCCCTCGAACAGCTTCTCGGTTCCCTTGTGCGTGTAGTAAAGGCGCGTCTTCATGTTGATGATGGTCTCGCCGTTCACGCTGAATCGAAAGTGTCCCGGCTCGATGATGCCGGCGTGCACGGGGCCGACCGGGATCTCGAAGATCCCCTCACCCTCCACCTGCTGGAAGGGGAACGGCTGGCCCTGGTCCTTGAAGTCGCCGGGAACGCCAGCGTCCTTGCGCAGTGGATGGAAGCTCTCCGGCCAGAAGCCGTGACGCACGAGAGGACGCGGGTCGGGATGCCCCTCGGGGTGCAGACCGAACAGATCGAAGATCTCCCGCTCGTAGCGCGAGGCGGGATACGACAGCGTGGCGATGGAGGGGAAGGAGGGGTTGCCCTCCGGAACATCCGTGGTGACCTCGACGAATGAGTTCCGGCGCGGATCGGCCCACAGCCAGAGGATCTCGAACGCTCCCTTCGTGGCCCGGCGGTCGCTCGCCAGCATCAGGTACAGCTCCAGCGAGAAGCGCGACAGGAGCGACTGGGCCACTCCGCGGGCGGCCGTCCTGGAGATGGAGCAGCGGCTCCGATTTCCCTGCACCACGAATCCGGTGGCGCCGTGCTCGCGCAGGGCATCTTGAAGGCTCATGGAGCCACGATTCCCGCCGCCCGGTCCAGGAGGCGCATCAGGGGTCCCGGGACGACGACCCCCAGCACGAGGAGGACTGCGGCGTTCACGGCGAGAGGCCAGAGCCTTCGCGGGTCTTCGCCGGCCGGCGTCTTCTCCGGCGGCTCGCCGTACAGCATTCGGTTCAGGTGCCCCAGCATCGAGATGAACACGAAGACCAGGAGCGCTAGGATGGTCCCGGTGACGAACGGCCGACCCGCCAGGAAGCCGGCCCGCAGGAGAAGCATCTCCGAGGTGAAGACCCCGAACGGTGGCAGCCCGAGAAGAGCCAGCACCCCGCCCGCGAACAGGGGGCCGGACCAGGGCAGGGAACGGAGCAGTCCGCGCACGGAGCCGATGCGGGTCGTGCCATAGCGCTCGCGGATTCGACCCGACAACAGGAACACCATCGACTTCGAGGCGGCGTGCGTGAGGGCGTGCAGGAGCGATGCCACCAGACCCAGTGACCCCAACGCGGAGCCGAGGCACATGAGGCCCATGTGCTCGACGCTCGAGTAGGCAAGCATTCTCTTGTAGTTCGCCTGCCGGGCCAGGAGCGTCGCCGCCACCGCGACCGTCGTGACCGAAGTCAGGATCAGCATGTGGTCCGTGAACGAGGTCCCGATGCAGATGTCCGCGACGACCTTGAAGCGCAGGATGGCGTAGAAGGCGACCGCCAGGAGCGACCCCGACATCATGGCCGAGATCGTGGCGGGCGCCTCCGAATGCGCGTCCGGAAGCCACGTGTGCATCGGAGCCAGCCCCGCCTTGGTCCCGTAGCCGACAAGGAGGAACACGAACGCCAGGCGGGTCACGTCGGGGTCCAGCCCGGCCGCGACGCGCGACAGGACGGTCCAGTGAAGGGCGTACGACAGGTCGCCGATCCGCTGCACGAAGTTGAAGTACGAGAGGACCGTCCCGATGAAGGCCAGGGCGATGCCGACCGAACCGATCAGGATGTACTTCCAGGACGCCTCGAGGGCCGAGCGGGTGCGGTGCAGACCGACGAGGAAGGCGGTCGCGATGGTCGTCGCCTCGATGGCCACCCACATGATGCCGAGGTTGTTGATGAGCACGGCCAGCAGCATGGTGAACACGAACGTGTGGGACAGAACGAGGTAGCGGCGGCCGAGGGCGTCTTCCCCTGCGCCGAACTGCATCGCAACCCAGGCGACCCCCGTCACGATGAGCAGGAGGATTGCCGACAGTCCGTCGGCGCGCAGGAACTCCTCGGGACCTATCGACACGACCCCCTCCGCCGCGACGCGGGCCGCGACGACCAGCGACAGCAGAAACGCCAGCCCCGACAGAAGGGCGCCGGTCCTCTCCGCAAGGCGCGGGCCGAGGAGCCCGGGGAGCGCCACGGCGGCCGCCAGCAGCGGACACAGGAGCAGGGCGATCAGCAGCATCGTCTCAATGCCTCAGGTGCTTGAGGCGATCGACGTCGATCGTGTCGAACGTCTCACGGATGCGGTACACGAACACCTGCATGACCAGGACGCCCAGAAGGACATCCAGGAACACGCCGAGCTCCACGATGAGAGGGACGCCGAATGTCGCGAGGATCGCGAGCAGCGCGATGCCGTTCTCCATCACCAGGAACCCGATGATCTGCGTGAGAGCGCTCTTGCGGCTGACGATGATGAGGAGGCCAACGAACACCGTCGCCAGCGCCAGCGGGATTCCTCCGCGCGTCGGCAGGGCGCCCAGGTTCACGACCGGCGAGGCGACGGCATACGACAGGAGGGTCAGGACACCCGCGAGCAGGAGGCTCACGGGAGTGTTGACGTACGGGCGGACTTCGATGTCGGCGCCGACGTGGCGCTGCACGCGGCGCAGGACGCGGGGGATGAACACCGCCTTGATCACGAACACCAGCGCGGCGACGACGTAGAGCTGGACGTCGGAGACCTGCACCGCCACCAGAAGGATCGCCAGGACGAACAGAAACGACTGGCGCGCGAACGTCCGGATATAGGCCGGCAGACTGTGCCGCCACAGGACGGAGATCCCGGAGAGGAGGACGAGACTCGAAGCCAGGGTCACGAGGCGCGCGAAGATTTCGGCGGACATCGTTTTACCTCACCAGGAATGAGGAGGTGATCGCCAGAAGCGCCAGGAGGAACGAAACACCCAGGAGCTCGGGGACGCGGAACAGGCGCAGCTTCGACAGCCGGGTCTCGAGGATCGCGAGACCGGTGGCCAGGACGACGAGCTTGAGGACGAGGGCCCCGACTCCGACGAGGATCGCCCCCGGCGTCATCTCGACCGACACGCCCCAGGGGAAGACCAGGTTCGACAGGAGCGCCAGGAACAAGAAGAACTTCATCTGCCCGGACCACTCCACCAGGGCCAGATAGGGGCCCGAATATTCCAGGGTCATCGCCTCGTGGATCATCGTGAGCTCGAGATGGGTCGCGGGGTTGTCCACCGGCAGGCGGCCGGTCTCCGCCAGCATGACGATGAACAGGGCCGCGAAGGCCATCAGATGGCCGGCGCTGAGGGTCGCCTCGGGATGGCTGAGGGTGCGCGCCACGATCTCCCCCAGATTGGTCGAGCCGGCCGCCACCGCCATGCCGAAGATCGCCAGGGCAATCGTGGGCTCGGCCAGAGCGGCGATCGTCATGGCCCGGCTGGAACCCATCCCCCCGAAGGCCGAGGCCGTGTCGAGCCCGGCGAGGGCCAGGAAAAAGGTGCCGAGGAGAAGCAGGTACACCACGACCACGAGATCGCCGACACGGTCGAGAGGCAGGGGAGCGGCGACGAGGGGCACCAGGAGACCGGCGACGAGCGTCGAGGCGAACAGGATGCCGGGGGCGGCGTGGAAGATCCAGGACGCCTGCGTCGAGACGACCCGCTCCTTGTTCAGAAGCTTCGCGAGATCGCGGTACGGCTGGAGGATCCCCGGCCCGCGCCGTCCCTGCATGCGCGCCTTGAGCAGGCGGACGAACCCGATGAGTCCAGGCGAAAGCGCCAGGGTCAGGAACCCTTGCAGCCCCTCGAGCAGGTAAGGGACCATCACAGCCACCTCGCGAGCAGCAGGAGGAGCAGGAGCGCCGCCACGATGTAGGCGACGTACACGTGCAGCGAACCGCTCTGGATGAGCCGCCCGGTGCCCGCCAGAGGTCGCGCAAGGTCGAACAGGGGTCTGTAGAAGGTATTCTCCAGCCAGGTCCGGATACTGCTCTTGTACTGGATCGAGCGCACGAAGTACTTCGACTCCGGGTGAAAATCGATCGCGATGTCCTTCGTCGGCCTGTAGAGATCGGTGAACACCCGGCGCAGCGGCTCGGCGAAGGCTGTACTGGTGTATTCCATGCGCGCCGTCTGTGTGGCGCGGCCGCAGCCCCAGGTCTCCGCCCGCCGCGCGGTACGCGCCGCGCCGATCGCGAGCAGGGCACACGGCAGGAGAGCGCCCGCGACCAGCAGGCACAGGGCCAGGATGGTCGGAGAGACGCCGGCCGCGCCCGGTCCCGCCTCCATCACGACGCCTATCCTGAAGGCGGCCTGGACGCCGGACAGTCCCGGCAGATCGCGGAAGGCGTTCGACAGGAGCGGCGCCATCAGGAAGGGCAGGACTCCGAGCAGGACGCAGGCCGTGGCGAGCACGCCCATCGCGAGCTGCATCGATGAGGGCGCTTCCCGCGCCTCGGCGGATCGGAGCGAGCGCGGCATCGCAAGGAAGGGGATGCCGAACGCCTTGACGAAGCAGGCGGCCGCGAGTCCGCCGGTGAGCGCCAGTATGCCCGCGGCCACGGCCATCATCGCGGCCATGAACGGATAGGGGAGGGTGGCCCCGGCGAGGAGGGACTGGAAGATCATCCATTCGCTGGCGAACCCATTGAGCGGCGGCAACGCCGCGATGGCCGCGGCGCCGATCAGGAACAGGGCCGCCGTCCGCGGCATCCTCTTGATGAGTCCCCCCATCTCCTCCATGTTGCGCGTACCGGTCGCCTGCAGGATTGCGCCCGAGCCGAGGAACAGGAGACCCTTGAACGCCGCGTGATTGATCGCGTGGTACAGCGCCGCCGCCAGCGCCAGGATGGCGAGCCCGGTCATGCCGCAGGCCCGGAACACGAACCCGATGCCGAGAGCGATGCAGATGATGCCGATGTTCTCGACGCTGCTGTGCGCCAGAAGGCGTTTCAGGTCGTTCTCGACGAGGGCCGAAAGGATGCCGCCCAGCGCGGACATCACCCCGAGCGCAAGAAGAAGACCGCCCCACCACGCCGGTCCGCCCCCCAGGAGATCGAGGCCGACGCGCAGGAGCCCGTAGATCCCCAGCTTGAGCATGACGCCGGACATCAGCGCCGACACATGGCTGGGCGCCTCGGGGTGGACCCGCGGCAGCCAGACGTGCAGGGGGACGAGACCCGCTTTCGAGCCGAAGCCGGAGAGCGCCAGCAGGAAGACGACATCGCGAACCACGGATGGAAGAGTCGCGGCCGCCTCGCGAATCTCGACGAAGGTCGCCCCCGTGGTCTTGGCACCCAGAAGCCACAACGCGGCCGCGATCAGGGCGAATCCGGCGTGCGCCATCCCGGCGTACCAGCGGCCGGCGCTCCGGCGCTCGCGGGAGTCTCCCTCGTCGATCACCAGGAGGTACGAAGCGAGCGACATCCCTTCCCACGAAAGCAGGAACGTGAAGACGTTCGCGGCCAGGACGACGAGACTCATGGAGAGCAGGAACAGGGGAAGCATCGTCCCGGCGAGCCGGCCGCCTCCGGCGGAGTGGCCGCCGGGCGCGTATTCGAGCGAGTAGATTGCCGCCGGCGCGCCGACGAGTCCGATCAGGAGGAGGAACGCGGCGCCGAGGGCATCGAGATGGAAGACGAGCGCGAGATCGGGTAGGGGCGATGGGAACCCCAGGCCGGCCTGCGCGTCCGACAGAAGCGCCAGGATCGCCGCGGCGGAGCCCGCCACCGATCCGCATGTGACCAGAGCCACACCCGACCTGCGACCGGCGCGCAGCACGGCCAGCAGGGCCGCCCCCAGGTAGCCGGCCCCCATCACCACGAGACAGCCGATCACCGCATCGGTCGAGGTCATGCCCGTCCCGGCAGGCGGTCGAGCGCCATCAGGATGCCGCGCAGGATGTCGGCAGGCTCCGGCGGGCAGCCGTCGACGAACAGATCGACCGGGACCACCCGGTCGACGCCTCCGATGACCGCATAAGACGAGGCGAACACGCCGCAGGTGCGGGCGCAGTCGCCCACGGCGACGACGAGCTTCGGGTCGGGGGTCGCCTCCCAGGTCTTGCGCAGCGGCAGCTCCATGTTGCGTGTCACGGGCCCGGTGACGAGGAGCATGTCGGCGTGGCGGGGCGAGGCCACGAAGCGGACGCCGAAGCGCTCGCAGTCGTAGACGGGGCTGGCGAGGGCGGTGATCTCGATTTCGCAGCCGTTGCAGGAGCCGGCGTCGACCTCGCGGATCGCGAGGGACCGCCCCAGGAGGAGTCGCGTGCGCTCCTCGATCGCGCGCGCCACGCGCAGCGTCTCAGGACCGCCGGGGCCGAGATCCTCGGTGACGATCCCGGTGCGCCACATCTTCGAGAACAACAGAGCCACAGGCGCTCCTCAGGGCCGGGGCCAGGCGAGACCGTACAGCACCACGTAGATGACGACCCCGGTGATGGACACGTACATCCAGATCGGCAGCGTGTAGCGCGCGATAGCGACGTGCCGGTCGAAGCGTCCCCTCGCGGCCCGCGTCACCGTGACCAGGGCCAGCGGCACGACGGCGGCCGCGAGGATCGTATGACTGATCAGGAGGGTGAAATAGGCGGGTCGGGTCCAGCCGGTTCCCCGGAAAGGCATGGAGCCGGCATGGTAGTGGTAGGTGAGGTACGACGCGAGGAAGAGCGCCGACGTCAGGAGCGCCAGGAGCATGCAGACGCGGTGCGCCGCGATCCGCCTTCGTCTTATGCAGACGTATCCGAATGACAGGAGGACTGCGCTCGCCGCGTTCAGCGAGGCGTTCAGCGCCGGCAGCTCGGACACGCTCATGCGCCTGCCGAGCGCGTGGTGCGGCGAGCCAGGGTCAGGGCGCCGCCGAACGTCAGGAGGCAGAACGCGAGCGTCACGACGAGCGACAGACCCAGCGACGGCAGGCCCGCCACGACCGGTGCCGTGGCCGGGTAGAGCACGCGACGCAGCGCCGCCAGGCCGTAAGTCACCGGGTTCGCCAGGATGAGCGCCCGCAGCCACGCGGGCGCACCGAGGGACGGGAACGGCGCCCCGGACAGGAGCCACAGGGGCATCAGGAAGACCGTCATGACGGCGTGAAACCCCTGCGTCGATTCCATGCGCCAGGCGATGCAGAACGACAGGGCCGTCAGGGCGAAGGCCAGTGGGATCAGAACCAGGCACGACTCGCCCAGCACGGCGGGAGTGAGCCCGATGCCGGCCAGGGGAGCGAGGACGAGCAGGACCAGCCCCTGCGCAAGCGCCAGGCAGGTCCCGCCCAGGACCTTGCCGAGAACGACGATCGAGCGGGGGACCGGCGCCACCAGGACGGACTGCAGGAACCCCTCGCGCCGGTCTTCGATGATCGACACCGTGGAGAAGATCGCGGTGAACAGGAGGATCATCACGACCACGCCGGGGAAGAAGTACTCCTCGTACGGAATCGAGCCGCCGGGCACCGGCGGGTGGAACGAGGCCCTGAGACCCGATCCGAACAGCGCCCAGAACATGATCGGCTGCAGCAGGGCCCCGAGGACCCGGTTGCGGTCCCGCAGGAAGCGGATCACCTCGCGCCACACGAGGGCCCGGACGGCTCCGAACGGCGGTCTCATGCCGCCTGGTCCCCCAGGAAGCGGTGCCCCGTCTTGTGGATGAAGACGTCCAGCAGCGTCGGTCTCCCCAGCGTCACGGCGTCGATGCGATCCGCGAACGCCTCCACGATGCGCGGGATCAGCTCGTGACCACGGGGCCGCTCGAGACGGACCGTGCCATCCACGACCTGCACGGGGCCGCCGAAGCGGCTCTCGATCCCGTCGCGCACCTCGGCCGGTGCGCCGGTCGCGATGACGATGACGTCGCCGCCGATCTCGCTCTTCAGCGCGCGCGGCGTGCCCACGGCCACCAGCGTCCCCTCGCTCAGGATCGCCAGCCGATCGCAGCGATCCGCCTCCTCCATCAGGTGCGTGGTCAGGAGGAGGGTCGTTCCGAAGCGCTCGCGCAGATCGCGCAGGAGGTCCCACAGGTCCTGACGCGCGCCCGGGTCGAGCCCGGAGGACGGCTCGTCCATCAGCAGGAGACGCGGCCTATGCAGGAGCCCCTTGGCGATCTCGGCGCGACGCATCAGTCCGCCCGACAGTCGATCCACCCGGCTCTCCGCCCGGTCCAGCAGGCGCAGGCGTTCCAGCATCTCGTCCGTGGTCCTGCGGAGATCTCCGCCGCCCAGTCCGTAGAGTCGACCCTGCACGTCGAGGTTCTCCCGCACCGTGAGCCTGCGATCGAGGGCCGGCGACTGGAACACGACGCCGATCGACCGGCGCACTTCGCGCGCCTCCCGCACCACGTCGTGCCCGAAGACGAGGGCCCGCCCGCCGACCGGTCGCATCAGGGTCGCGAGGATGCGGAACAGCGTCGTCTTGCCGCCACCGTTCGGTCCCAGCAGACCGAAGATCTCCCCCTGGCCGACGGTGAAGTCGACGCCGCGCAGGACACGGGACGCGCCGTAATCGTGCACCAGCCCATGGACCGCGACCGCGGCGGGAGAGCTCATGAGGGGCGTCATCATACACCCCCTCGCCCGGGGCCTCGTGCGGCCCCCTCCGGCAACCGGCCGGATGCGGCGAAACTCTTGACTTGGCGTGTCCCGGTCGCGTATAAACCGGCGGTCGCCCAGGAAGCACCTGCCCCGAGGAGAAGCCGACTTCATGCACTGGCTGCCCGAAGGCGTTTCGACCTACAGCGCGAGCATCGACACGATGTTCTACGTGATCCTCGCGGTCACGGGAACCGCCTTCGTCCTCACGGAGGGGATCCTGTTCTATTTCGCCCTCCGCTACCGCGCCCGTCAGGGCGTGCGCGCCACCTACACGCACGGCAACTCGAGACTCGAGGTGGTCTGGACGGTGGTGCCCGCCGTGATGCTGGTGGCGCTGGGGCTGAGCAGCAAGCGTCTGTGGGGGGACATCAAGGAGCACATCCCGGCGACGGACCAGGAGATCGTGGTGATCGCCTCGCAGTTCGACTGGGAAATCCACTACAAGGGGGCCGACGGGAAGTTCGAGACGCCCGACGACGTGGTGATCCACAACGAGATGAGCCTCCCCGTGAACGAGCCCGTGAAGATCCGGCTGCGGTCCAAGGACGTCATCCACAGCTTCTTCGTGCCGGCGTTCCGTCTGAAGCAGGACGCGGTCCCCGGGCTGACCATCGATGTCTGGGTGCAGCCCACGAAGACCGGCATGTACGAGATCGCCTGCGCCGAGCTGTGCGGTTTCGGACACGGCACGATGCGCGGCCAGCTCACCGTGCTGGAGCCGGACGCCTTCGCGAAGTGGCTGAAGGAACAGGAGGCGAACGTCGTCCCGGCGGAAGTCCCGCCCGCATGAGTCAATCCGGAGGTCGCGCCCCGATGGCCGCAGAGCACCACGAGCCGCACAAGCAATCCTTCGTCTCGAAGTACATCTTCTCCCAGGACCACAAGATCATCGGCATCCAGTTCCTGTTCATGAGCCTCACGTTCATGATCCTCGGGGGCTTCCTCGCGATGATCGTGCGCTGGCAGCTCGGCTTCCCGGACAAGGAGATCCCGCTGGCCTCGGTGCTTCCCGAGAGCTGGAACCCCGCCGACCCCGCGCACTACAACGCAATCTTCACCATGCACGCATCGATCATGATCTTCCTGGTGATCATCCCGATCCTCGCGGGGGCGTTCGGGAATTTCCTCATTCCCCTGATGATCGGCGCCAGGGACATGGCGTTCCCGAAGCTGAACATGCTGTCCTTCTGGGTCTCGCTGACCGGCGGCTCGATCGTCGCCTCCTCGTTCTTCGTGGAGGGCGGCACCGCGGCGACCGGATGGACCGCCTACCCGCCCCTCAGCGCCGACCCGCAATACACCGGGGTGGGGCTCGGCCAGACGCTCTGGATCGTCGGCGTCCTCATCCTCGGAACCTCCTCGATCATGGGGGCGGTGAACTACATCACCACGATCGTGAACATGCGCGCCCCCGGCATGCACTTCTTCCGCATGCCGCTGTCGGTGTGGGCGCTGTTCATCACGGCCATCCTGCAGCTGATGGCCACCCCGGTCCTGGCGTCCGCCCTCGGCATGCTGTTGTTCGATCGGACGCTCGGCACGCACTTCTTCAACCCGGCCGGCGGCGGGCAGGTCCTCCTCTGGCAGCACCTGTTCTGGTTCTACTCGCACCCGGCGGTCTACATCATGATCCTGCCGTCCATGGGCTTCGTGTCGGACATCCTCTCGACCTTCGCTCGGAAGCCGGTCTTCGGCTACAAGGCGATGGTTTACTCCCTCATGGGGATCGCCGGGCTGGGGTTCATCGTCTGGGGCCATCACATGTTCCAGAGCGGCATGAACCCGGCGCTCGGCACGGCGTTCATGATCTCGACCATGGTCATCGCCGTGCCCTCGGCGATCAAGACGTTCAACTGGCTCGGCACCCTGTGGCGCGGCTCGATCCATTTCACCCCCGCGATGCTCAACGCGCTGGCCTTCGTCTCCACCTTCATCGTCGGCGGGCTGAGCGGAATCTTCATGGCCTCGACGCCCGTAGACATGTTCATCCATGACACCTACTTCATCGTGGCCCACCTGCACTACGTGCTGTTCGGAGGGAGCCTGTTCGGCGTGTTCGCGGCGATCAATTACTGGTACCCGAAGATGTTCGGCCGCATGATGAACCAGACGGTCAACACCGTGCACGCCCTCCTGTCGTTCCTGTTCTTCAACCTGACCTTCTTCCCGATGCACATCCTGGGGATGGCCGGGCACATGCGGCGCATCTTCGACCCGACGCTGTACGAGTTCCTGAAGCCCCTGCAGCCGATGAACGAGTTCATCAGCGTCAACGCCTTCCTCCTCGGAGCGACGCAGATCCTGTTCGCCGCCAACTTCATCTACAGCCTGTTCGCGGGTCGGGAGGCGGGGCGCAATCCCTGGAACGCGAACTCTCTGGAGTGGTCGACCCCGTCCCCCGCGCCTCACCTCAACTGGGGGGAGAAGATTCCCACGGTCTACCGCGGACCGTACGAGTACAGCTCTCCCGAGGTGACCGAGGATTTCCTGCCGCAGGATCGCCCGCTGGGGGTGCCCGTTCCGCCAAGGGCGACCACGGCTCCGGCACGCGCCTGATGGTTCCCTTCGATCGAAGGCGGCATCGCTATGCCGTCGTCTGTGCCTGCGCCACGGCGGTCCTGCTCGTCGCCGGTGGGCTGGTTACCAGCACCGGCTCCGGGCTCGCCGTGCCGGACTGGCCATTGTCGTTCGGCAGGCTCTTCCCTCCGATGACGGGCGGGGTGCTGTTCGAGCACGGCCACCGGCTCATCGCCGCCCTGGTCGGCCTCCTGACCATCGGCCTGGCCGTCTGGTTCGGCCGGAGCGAGCCGCGGGCCTGGGTGAGACGCCTGTCCTATCTGGCGATCGGAGCGGTCGTGGCGCAGGGCCTCCTGGGCGGACTGACGGTGCTCCTGCGACTGCCCCCCTCGGTCTCGGTCCTGCACGCCTGCCTGGCGCAGGGATTCTTCTGCATCGTCGTGCTGCTGGCGGTCTGCACCTCGAGAGAGTACCTCGAGCCGCCGCCGACGCGCCCCGGGGATGGGCCGGCGCCGTGGATCCCGGCGGCGGTCGCGACCGGCCTGGTGTACGCCCAGCTGATCCTGGGGGCAGTGATGCGGCACACCGGCGCCGGCCTGGCGATCCCGGACGTGCCTCTGTCCTTCGGCCGGCTGGTCCCTCCGCTGCAGTCGTTCGAGATCGCCGTCCACTTCGCGCACCGGGTGATGGCGATCGTGGTCGCCGCCGCGGTGTGTGTCTCCGCCGCGCCCTTCCTGCGGCGCCGTTCGGCGCGAGTCGATCTGGTCCGCCCGGCGCGCCTGGCGGTGGGCCTGGTCGTCCTGCAGATCGCTCTCGGTGCCACCACGGTGCTGACCCGTCTGGCGGTCCTGCCGGCGACGGCACACGTCGTCGTCGGAGCCCTTCTTCTGGCCACCTGCCTCGTGCTGACGGTGCGCGCCGCGCGTCCCGCGGTACTGCGCCTCGCGGTGGAGGCGCCGGACAGGGGGCGCCGGGATGCGGCTGTTCCGATCATCCCCGCCCGTGCCACGGGAAGCCCGGTATGAGCGCGTCGTACGAGGCCGCCCGCCCTTTCTCCCGCATCGGGGCTCGTGAGCGGGCGGCCGATTTTCTGGAGCTGACCAAGCCGCGCGTGACCTCGCTGGTCCTGGTCACGACACTCGTCGGTTTCTACCTCGGCTCGAAGGGTCCGCTTGATATCGTCCTCCTCCTCAACACGCTCCTCGGGACGGCCCTGGTCGCCGCCGGCACGAGCGCCCTCAACCAGTATGTGGAGCGCCAGGAGGACGGCCGCATGCTGCGTACGCGCCTGCGGCCTCTGCCTGCCGGGCGGCTGGATCCGGGGCACGCGCTCCTGTTCGCCGCCGTCATTTCGGTCGCCGGACTCCTGCATCTCGTGCTGACGGTCAATCTGATGACCGCCGGACTGGCCGCCCTGACCCTCCTCAGCTACGTGTTCGTGTACACGCCGCTGAAGCGGATCACGACGCTCTGCACGCTGGTCGGGGCGATCCCCGGCGCGCTCCCTCCGCTCGGCGGCTGGACCGCGGCACACGGGGACGTCGCCGCGGGCGGCGTGGCGCTCTTCGCCATCCTGTTCGTGTGGCAGTTGCCGCATGCGCTGGCGATCGCCATGCTGTACAAGGACGACTACGCCCGCGGCGGGTTCCGGCTGCTCCCGGTGGTGGATGAGGCGGGGAGCGCGACCGGCCGCCAGATCCTGGCGCACTGCCTGGTCCTCCTGCCGTTGAGTCTCGTCCCGACGATGCTGGACGTGACCGGCGTCGTGTATTTCTGCGGCGCCATCGTCCTCGGACTGGGCCTGACCGCCTTCGCCGTCCCGATCCTCGTGGACGCCTCGGCCCGGGCCGCGCGGCGAATGCTTCTGGCCTCGGTCGTCTACCTGCCGGCCCTCCTCTGCCTCATGGCCCTCGACCGGACCATGCCTCCGCTGCGGTAGCCTGGGAACCGGATGAAAAACCATCTCCTTTCCGACCGGGAGACCGCTCATCCCCCGGCGATCGCCAATCACCGCGTCGCCACTCTCGTCTTCCTGATGGCGGGAACGATGCTGTTCGCCGGGCTCGTCGGCGGCTACCTCGTCCTGCGCTATGCGAGCCCCGCCTGGCCGAGCCCCGGGATGCCCCGGCTGCCGGTCCGGCTGGCCGGGTTCAACACGGTCGTCATCGCTCTGTCGAGCCTGGCCTTGCACCGGGCTGTCCGGGCGCTGCGCTCGCTCGACGCGCGCGGACTCCGACGCTGGCTGGTCGTCGCCGCCGCCCTCGGGGTCCTGTTCCTCGGGCTTCAGGCGGCCCAGTGGACCCTGCTCGTGCGCGGCGGCCTGTCGTTCACCGGAACGACGTACGGGACGACCTTTTACATGCTGACCGGCGTGCACGCCGCGCACGCCCTGTCCGGTGTCGTCTGGTTGCTGGTGATCGCCCTGAGACAGAGAGAGCTGTGGGTCCCGGACAGCAGGCAGCGGAAGATCGAGGTCTGCGCGCTCTACTGGCACTTCGTGGGACTGATCTGGTTCGGCCTGTATGTCCTGCTGTATCTTATATAGATGATGCGACGCACTCGCCTCTCGGGCCTCCCCGCTGCCCTGGCGGTCGTCGTGTGGGGCGTGTTCGCTTCCCCTTCCGGGTCTTTCGCGCAGTGCGCCATGTGCGGCAGCGCCGCCGCCTCTTCGCCGGGTGTGGCGCGGGGGCTGGCCTACAGCATCTTCTTCCTGCTCGGGACGCTCGCGCTGGTCGTGGCGTGGTTCGTGGCCCTCGTGTTGCGAAGCCAGGCGCGTCCGCGCAGGAGCTCTCCGGCGCCCGCGCCCGGCGCCACGTCGATCCCGGCCCTGCCGGCCGGCCATGCGCCGGCCGAGAAATAGAACGTCTCCCACGGGGCGCGCCCTTCCCCTCGCCGTGGTGGTCCTGCTTTCTCCCGCTTGCGGGGGGGGGCGTCCGGGGACGACCGAGCGGTCGCAGGACTCCGCCGGCCCGCCTGGCGCACTCGTCACCGACGGCGAGAGGGCGGGCGAGGAGGTCTTTCGCCGCGAGAACTGCGGTCGATGCCACACCCTGTTCGATCGTCCCCGCCCGGCGGGGAATTCGGAATTGCCGTCCGGGCCCGCCGTCGATCTCCTCGATTCGCGCGTCGGCCCCGACCTGGGTCTCGAGGGTCACCGCCGCAGCGACGACTGGCACTACGCACATCTCTATTCCCCCGGTGTCCTGGTCTCGGGGTCGAGGATGCCGCCGTCTCGGCACCTGTTCCGGCCCGTGTCGGGGCGGCCGGTACCGACCCCGGAGGGGCGGAACCTCGTGGCCTACCTGCAGGCGCTGGGCCGATCGCACCGGGACATCTGGGCGGAGTGGAGACGACGCGAGCCCGATGTCCCGGCGCCGCCGCCGATCGACGGCCCGCTGAAGCGTCGCGGCTCCGAGCTGTATGTCCGGCACTGTCTCGCCTGCCACGGCGAGGGAGGGGATGGCCGGGGCGAGCTGGCCGGGTTCTTCACCTTCCCCCCTCGCGATTTCGTGGCGGGCCGCTACCGCTTCAAGTCGACGCCCGCCGGCCGGCCTCCCGAGGACGCCGACCTGTTCCGGACGATCACCCTGGGCGCGGGCACCGGCGCCTCCATGCCGGCGTTCTACTGGCTCGCGACGGAGGATCGCTGGGCCCTCGTTCTTGCCGTCAAGGAATTTTCACCCTCGCTGCGCGGAACCGGTCTGCGCGCGGAGCCGGCCGGCAGCCGCGTCGAAGAGGGAAGCGGGGCCGCGCCGGACCGGGCCGACGACACGAGCGTGCGGGAGGGACGCCGGGCCTGGGAGAGTCTCGGCTGCGCCTCGTGCCACGGATCCACGGGAGCGGGAATGACGCCCCGGGAGGCCCACACGAGCTGGAGGGACGGAGCGGGAGAAGAGACGCCACGTTCGGGCGATCTCACGCACGCCTGCGCTCTGCGTGGCGGCGCCTCCCCCCGGGCGATCGAGCGCGCGCTGCTGTTCGGAGTCGGCGACTCCATGCCGTCGTACGCCGAGGCGCTCCCGGACGCGCCGACGCGCCGCGCGCTCGTGTCGTTCGTCCTTTCGCTCGACGGGTCCCGCCCGGCGGACCGTGCCGGCTGGTAGGTCCGGGCTCGGATCTATTTGGAAAATGCCCGACAAGCGTGCGGATCGACCGGGTGAGTCATGGGTCGATGGGCGGGCTGAAGGCGCCCCAGTCCTGCCTCCAGGCGAGGACCTCTTCAGGGCGGTAGGGTCTCGGCGCGATGGCGACGGCCTGGGCCGGGGTGGTGCCGGTGCGGTTGGTGATGCCGCGGCAGAAGTTCGACCACAGCGTGGCGATAGCGAGATGGGCCTGCAGCCACAGGCGCTTTTTGCTGACGCACCAGGTACGGCGCCGCAGGCGCGCCAGGAAATGGCGCAGCCGGGCGTTCGTGTGGTTGATCGGGAACAGCGGGTTGCCCCGGTCGCGGCGGGCGGAGGCCGAGTGGGTGCGCCAGACGAAGCGAGTCCCGAGGAGTTCCCTGCCGAGCCGGCCGTACAGGGGCTTCTGGTCCG
>DASQAT010000057.1 GCA_035635555.1 Candidatus Dormiibacterota bacterium | reverse complement strand
ACGAGATGCGCCTTGCCTTGTAGGACTCCGCCGCGCCGCTGAGCGCGACCGTCAGGCCGACGGGAGAAGACGTCATGAAGCGCACCTGGACGATCATCGGCGTAAGCGATGTGCCGAGTAGCTTCAAATGGTACCAGTCGCTCTTCGGCCAGCCCGAGAAACGACCGGACCATCCCTATTTCAGTCAGATCCTCGATTCGGACGGAACTGTTTTGCTCTGCCTCCACGAGTGGGGAGCGCACGAACATCCGTCCTTGATGAGCCGGGACGAGGCAACACCTGGCAACGGGCTCCTCTTGTTCTTTCGCGTCGACGATTTCGATATGTCACTGAAAAGGGCGCGCGCTCTCGTCGGTCGACTCGAAGAGGAGCCGCACGCGAACCCGAATACTCGGACAAAGGAGTTCTCGCTCCGGGATCCGGACGGATACTACGTCACGATTAGTGAGCTCTCTTCGTTCGAGTCAAGGGGCCACGCGGTGCCGGCCTGACAAACGCATGCAGCCGACCCACCGGACTCGAATCACATTTGCTTGCGCAAATTTGCCGCCAGGCGGCGCGACGAGGAGGGAACGCGTGGCACTCGTGGTTCTTCTGAGAGGAGTCAACGTCGGCGGTCACAGGACATTCCGACCCTCGACACTGGCCGAACGACTCAAGCACCTCGATGTTGTCAACATCGGCGCGGCGGGCACCTTCGTGATCCGGCGGCCAGTCACCCGGGCGAAACTCCGCGCCGAAATGGCACGCAGGCTTCCCTTTGAGGCGGAGATCATGATCTGCCACGGTCGCGAGATTGTCAGGCTGACGTCTCAGAATCATTTCGCGGACCAGGCCCTGCGACCCGATATCGTTCGTTTCGTGAGCATCCTGTCCAAACGCCCCCGCTCGATGCCATCGACGCCCATAAGCTTTCCTTCCAGCGGCAGGTGGCTGGTGAAGATCCTCGCGGCGGACAACCGGTTTGTCTTCGGCGTTTACCGACGCCAGATGAAGGCTATCGGCCACCTCGGCAAGTTCGACCGGCTCTTTGGGGTCCCGGTTACCACGCGCAACTGGAATACCATCACCACGATCGCCAGGGTGGTGGGTAACGGAGGGCTCTGATGGCGGCGTTGTCGCGCGCGCCGTGCTGCAGCTTACCCGGGGCGTCAGGCGGACGAGGATGAAACGTCGATGATCGCTGCCCAAGAAGCCCTCGAACGCTTGCGCGAGGGGAACCGCCGATTTGTGATGGACGTTCGTCGCCGTGACACACTCACTGGCCAGACGCGTCGCCGCGAGCTGGCGGCAGGCCAGGAGCCGTTTGCCATCATTCTCGGATGTTCCGATTCGCGGGTGCCGGCGGAGATCGTCTTCGATCAAGGACTTGGTGACTTGTTTGTCATCCGTGTCGCCGGGAACATCGTCGCCCCTTCTCAAATCGGGAGCGTCGAGTTCGCCGCGGAGCGTTTCGGCACTCGGCTCGTTGTGGTCCTGGGTCACACCGAGTGTGGGGCTGTTCTGGCAACCATCGAGGAGCTTGGGCGTCCCTCGGAGGGCCAGTCACGGAACCTCCGGTCGATCGTTGACCGTATCCGGCCATCCGTGGAAGCGTTGTTGATGGAGGAATTCCGGGATCAGGCGGATGCTCTCGTGCGGAAGGCCGTTCGGGCCAACATCCGCGTCTCGGCCGACCATCTGCGACATGGATCGGAAGTCCTTGAGCAGTCCATCCAGAAGGATGGGCTCCTCGTCGTGGGAGCCGAGTATTCGCTGAACACTGGAGTCGTTGACTTTTTCGACGGTGTACCCGGAGCCGGCTAACAACGCCATACTCAACGTGTGACGGGAGGCAATCATGGCGGACTCGAAGAGCAAACGCTTTGGGCTCGGCTGGACGCTGATAACGGCCGTGGGCCTGGGGGCCGGTATGGTTGCGGGCCTCATCCTCGGGGGGCCCATCGCAGCTGTCGTTGGCATGATGCTCGTTACGCCGGCTGTGACCTGTCTAGTCGGTGGCATTCTCGGTCTCAGCCAGTTGCACCACATGCGGTCCCTGGTGGCTCGGCCGTACCAGTGGGTAGTCGCAAGCTGCGTTGGGCTGGGTGCTGGTCTGGCGCTGGGAGTGGTCGTGGTGGAGCAGGGTGGGCGCGTCCTGACAGGGCATGCAATGAACGTCGCGCGCGTTGGAGTTCTCGGGAGGGCTTTGAGCTTTGCCGTCGTGGGCACTATCAGCGGGCTCTTGTTGGGCATGACGCAATCCTTGGTTTTGCGGCGCAGCGCGGTCCGGGTCCATGGTTGGGCCTCTGCGACAATTTTCGCGCTCGGCCTGGGCTTCCCATTGAGCTCGCTGGCGGTTGACACGCTGTTGGGTGGCGTGGTCTCGCCGCGGGGAGTCGTCGCGTTCGTGCTTCTCGCTGGTCTGATCCTTGGCGCCGTCACGGTGCGACCGCTGAGGCGCGCAGCAGGGTAGCCGGGGGCTGAATTCATGAGACCTCGTTGGGTCACCTCGGTCGGCGTATCGGGCATCATCCTGGGGAGTCTAGGTATCCTGGGTGCCATCCAGACTTATTACCTGCCTCAGCTTATCGTGGCGCAGTCGCGCATGCTCTCCCAGTCGATCGATCGCGGTGCCCGCTCGCCGGTGACGGACGCGATGCAGCAGCTCATGACTAGCCTTGTCGATAGTGTAACGGTCAACGCGCCGGCATGGTTCGGGACCTGGCTGGCATGTCTCAGTGTTGCGATGGTGCGTCGGTGAGTCTTCTGAAGATGGGGCCCTCATTGTATTCAGTCTCATGATCGATATTGTTCTGTTGGCTGTCGTCCTGGCAAAGAGCAGCAGGTCAGCCATGCAATACCCACCTCCGTTACCTGGTGGGCGGACGGGAGGCTCTCAATGAGGGAGAACGCACGCGATGCTCCACAGGGGCTTGTTGGTTCCTGGAGGCTTGTCTCGTACGAGGACAGGCCGGCCTCAGGTCCCGCAGTCTTTCCGTATGGCACCGAGCCGAAAGGGTTTCTTGTTTACGACGCGACCGGGCACATGGCGATTCAGATCATGAAGCAGCCGCATCCCAAGGTGGCCTCGGGCGATCCGTACCGAGTGACGCCTCAGGAGAAGGAAGCGCTCCTTGATGCCTACGCGGCGTACTTTGGCACCTACCGCGTCGATGCCGCCAGGGGGATCGTGGTTCACCATGCCGAGGGCGACCTGTACGGCCTCTTCATCGGCCGCGACGAAGAGCGACCGTTCGAGCTTACGGGCGACCGCTTGGTTCTCAAACCCCTCTGGTCCAAGAACGATCAGAAGTGGTCGGGCATTCGCGTGTTCGAGCGGGTCCTATAGGTCGAGGCGCGGGTGGCGGCTTTGGGGGGCGATTAGCAATGAGGACTGTCGAGGCCGCGATCGAGATTCGCGCGAGGCCGGAGGCGGTTTTCGATCTCATTCACGATTACGCGCGACGGCTGGAGTGGGATCCCTTTCTGAAGGAGGCCTGTCTTCTGGAGGGAGCGGAAGCGGCCGGCCCCGGGGTCAAGGCTCGATGCACCGCTCGAAACGGGTTCGGGGGCCTTGCCATGGAGACAATCTACCTATCCTTCGATCGGCCGGTCGTCGCTGCGGTGAAAATGACGAAGGGACCGGCCGTACTCGAGTCCTTCGCCGCCAGCCTCCGTCAGGAGGACGTCGGGTCTGGACTGACCCGCGTAACGTACCGGTTCAATTTCTCCACCAGGCCCCGCTGGCTTCGGGCGCTTGCAGGCCCAATCGCCTCGGTTCTCTTCCTGCGCGAGGTGCGACAGAGGCTCGAGGCGCTCAAGTCCTACATGGAGCGGCGCTCGGACGACCTCTACTCGCTTCCGGCCGACCTTCCCGCACCGACGGACGACGGGGCCTGCGGCCATTTGCCGGGTCTCGAGGTCCCGCCGCTCGATCTGCCGAGCACCGACGGCCGCTCCGTCCGTCTGGGCGCTTCTCCGACGAGGTGGTCGGTGGTCTATGCGTACCCGCGCACCGGGGTCCCGACCCAGGACTCGCCGCCAGGCTGGGACGAGATTCCGGGCGCCCGGGGCTGTACGCCTCAAAACTGTGCCTTTCGTGATCACTACGCGGACCTCCAACGCCTGGGAGCGACCGTCTACGGTCTCAGTACTCAGTCAACCGAGTATCAGCGGGAGATGGCTGAGCGGCTCCACCTGCCCTACCCGATCCTGAGCGATGCCCGCCTCGAGCTCACCCATGCCCTGCGACTCCCGACTTTCCGGTACGGAGACTGGACTCTCCTCAAGCGCCTGAGCCTGATTCTGGAGGGGTCACGAATTGTGCACGTGATCTACCCCGTATTCCCGTCCACCGCCGATGCGCCCGCAGTGACTGCCTGGCTCCGCGCACGTGTCGGTTGACTACCGCGTGCATCCGAAAGGAGACTGAGCGCGAATGATCGCGAAGAGGGACCGGGATCCGAAGCCTCCTCCGGAGGTCATGTCGTATTACGAGCGATTTCCCGAGGAGTCGCGACTCAGAGACAGACTCATCGTGTCAGGCGATGCTACAGCCACGGCCAATAATATTGTGGCTTCTCAGTTGCTCTGGCGCATAGGAATAGTCGGCGACCTTGTCATGCACGTGTGTGATGTGCCGTTGATGCTGATTTTCTATGTCTTGCTCAGACCGGTACACAAATATCTGGCGTTGCTTGCGGTGTTGTTCAATTTGATACAGAGCGCTGTCATGGTCGCCAACAAGTTGGCTCTCCTGGTGGCTTTGTTCCTGTTGGGAAGCGCGGATTATCTGAACGCATTCGAACCACACCAGCGACATGCTCTGGCGTACCTGTCTGTCAAGTCGGATGGATACGGTTTTGGCATCGGGTTGATATTCTTTGGTTGTGAGTGCATTGTTCTTGGATACTTGATTGCGAGATCGGGCTATCTGCCAAAGATTCTAGGCGTTTTGATGCAGATTGCCGGGGTGTGCTATCTGACGAACAGTTTTGCGCTGCTTCTGGCCCCCAAGGTCGCGAATGCGTTGTTCCCCGCCATTCTGGTTCCTGCCTTTATTGGGGAATTGTCACTGTGCCTCTGGCTGCTTGTGAAGGGCGTGAACGTGGCACGGTGGGAAGAGCGGGCAAGCCATGGGTGATCTCCTCAGACTCCTGCTCATGGCGGTCCTGTTCGCTCTCGGCGCCTGGGCTCATCTCGAGTTCGAGGCCCGTTCGATCCAGGCCGCCAGGGTGGCGGTGCTGTTGTTGCTTTCGTTGTGGGTCATGTTGTTCGTGACGGGGCTCACGGTGCGAAGCGCGGGCCCGCACCGGTTTCTGGCGCATTTTCTCGGGGGCGCAGCGTGGGTGCTCATCCCTTTCGCGATCGGTGTCGGAGTTGCGGAGGGGGTGCGGTCTCGAGACTGGTCGAGAGCGCTGCACGTCGGTGCGCTGGTCCTGGCCCTGGGGGCGACAGTGGCGGCATCGAACACCGGTTATCTTGGCCGCCTCTCCGACCGATCGGTCGATGTGCTTCGCTTCAGGCTGGTTCACCAGGTGCTTACGCCCGGAGTCCTTGCTGCGGCTCTGGTGAGCTGGCTCCGGCTGAATAGGGTCAGCGAGTGAGGACCGACGAACCTTACGACGCGCGCGTGGCGCGGACCTTGGCGGACCTGGGGATCCCTGCTTCCTACGGCGTGGACAGACACATGCCGTCTTATGCCGAGGCCAAGAACCTCGTGTCGGTCGGCGTGGACATCTACGGACGGGACCGGCAGCTAGCGCCCCACGCCGCCGGCCGGTGGAGCGGGCTCCGGGCCGCGGCGCAGCAGGATGGCGTCGCGCTGCTGCTCGTCTCGGCCTTCAGGAGCCTGGAATACCAGCGGCAGATTTTCGAGCGGAAGATCAGAGCCGGCGAGTCACTCGAGGGCATTTTGAAGGTGAACACGCCTCCGGGCTACAGCGAGCACCACACGGGCAGAGCCGTCGACCTCGCGACGCCAGGCTGCCCGCCGCTCACCGAGGAGTTCGAGACGACCGTGGCATTCGCCTGGCTCGTCCGGCACGCGCATCGCTTCGGTTTCGCCATGACGTATCCGCGCGGAAATCGGTTTGGAATAGCGTACGAGCCATGGCACTGGGCCGTGCTGGAAGAAGCCGGCTGACAACCCGCCGCAACAGAGTCAGGGCGCAGGGTTATACTCGGGGACGATCGACGATTCAGAGCGAGAATCAGCGCTGAGAAGGGCGGTCCGCGGTGACCGGGCGGGACGCTTTGACCTTCGTCAAGAAGCACGGCGTCGTGCTCATGGCGGCCCGCGGCGCCGTCCCGAGCCTGGTGGAAGCGATTGCCGGCGAGCCTGTCCGGGGCAGCTGGTGGGGCCATCCGATGTCACGTCACATGTATCAGGTGTTCGACGCGGTGCGCGACTCGGAGCAGGTGCTGGTGTGTCGGCTAGCGGGTGGCAAGGTGACGTTCGTGCATCGGCGGCTGTGGCCGGCGCTGGTGCGTCTCGCGAGCCGCTTGCCCAAAGGCGGGCTGGCGGCCATCCGCGAGGAACACACGGCGCGAGGCCATCATCGGACGGTGGTGACGCCGTTTCCGCGTTGGGTACCGAAGGACGTCCTTGCCCGCTCGAAGCGACTGAGCGTCGAGGCGGCCGTGTCGAAGGTCGGTGCCGGGTTGTTGCTCAAAGTGTCAGGGCCAAAGTTCGAGCGGCGTGCCTAGGAGACCGCGGGAGATCGAGGTCTTGGGAATCCACCGGCACTGGTCGACAGGCGCCCTGTTCGAGGCCGGGTGGGCTCCCGCCGCGGTCTTCGTCTTCCACATCCTGCTGTCCCGGATGCTCCGCCTCTACGTGGCCCACCCGACCGCCGACATTGTCATGCACCTTCTGGGCGGACTCGCCATCGCCTTTTTCTTCTGGCGGGCCGGCGTTCTTGCGTCGGAGGCCGGGGTCATCGGCGGGATCAACCGGACCGGCATCGGAGTCGTCGTGTTCGGTCTCACCTGCGCCGCGGCGGTGTTCTGGGAGTTTGCCGAATACCTGTCGGACCATTATTGTGGGACGAAGACGCAACTGGGACTGTCGGACACGCTCGGGGACATGTTGTGCGGCATCATTGGCGGCAGCGCGTTCGTCTTTGCGATGGGCCTCCTGGGCGGCGGGCTGCCGCGCTCGCCTGGCACGACCCGGCCTGGACGTGAGGAGAATCGTGATGGAGGAAGAGGACAATGCAGATTCTGACGAAGGCCAAGGCCCCGCGCTACTGCAGGCCGGAAGGGATCACCTCGTACCTGCTCGCTTCACCCCGGACCTCCCAGGCCCACCACCTGACCACGACGCTGGTCCAGATCGAGCCGGGGGGCGAGCAGCGGGTCCACAGTCATCCGCCCGAGCAGGTGTATTTCATCCTCGAAGGGGGCGGTCTCATGACCGTCGGGACCGAGACGCAGACGGTGGGCACAGGTGACTGCGTCTTCGTCCCCGCGGACACCCCCCACGGCATCCGGAACGAAGGGCAGGTGGTCCTGCGGTATTTCAGCGCGGCTGCCCCCGCCTTCGACACGAGCGAGCTGCTGTCGCTCTGGTCGCTGGGGAGCGAGAGCGAAGAGCTGGCTCGACCGGAGTGAACGAGCCCGGGTTGAGGGAGAGTGTCGTGGCACCGGTTCAATTCTGGTTCGAGTTCGCGAGCACCTACTCGTACGTCGCCGCGCTGCGGATCGAGGCGGTCGCCGGCTCCCGGGGCGTGCCGTTCGAGTGGAAGCCGTTCCTGCTCGGGCCGATCTTCCGGCGCCAGGGATGGAACGACTCGCCGTTCAACCTGTACCCCGCGAGGGGCCGCTACATGTGGCGCGACGTCGAGCGGCTCTGCGGCAAGCATGGTCTGCCTTTCAAGAAGCCGACTGTGTTCCCCAGGAACTCCGTCCTGGCCGCACGGGTGGCGTGCGCCGGGGCGGGCCAGGGCTGGCTGCCCGGGTTCGTGCGCGGCGTCTACCGGGCGAACTTCGCGTACGACCGCGACGTCTCGGACGCGACGGTCATTGAAGAAATTCTGGGGACGATCGGCCAGCAGGGCGCCCGCGTGATCGGGCTGGCGATTTCGGCCGAGAACAAGGAGCGGCTCCGTCGCGAGACCGAGACGGCCTGGGACCTGGGGATCTTCGGCGCTCCGACGTGCGTGGTCGGAGGGGAGCTGTTCTGGGGCAACGACCGGATGGACGATGCGCTCGACTGGTACACCACAAAAGGAGGAGGAGGAGCATGCCCAAATACGTGATCGAGAGGGACATTCCCGGCGCCGGAAAGCTGACCGCGCCGGAGCTGCAGGCGATCTCCCAGAAGTCCTGCGGCGTGCTGCGGGAGATGGGGCCGCAGATCCAGTGGGTTCAGAGCTACGTGACGGACGACCGGGTCTACTGCGTGTATATCGCGCCGAACGAGGAGGCCGTCCGCAAGCACGCCCAGAAGGGGGGCTTTCCCGCGAACCGCATCTCGCGGATCCGGACGGTGATCGACCCGACGACGGCGGACTGAGCCGGCGTGCGGCGGGCGCTCCGGGTCCTCGTCCTGCTCGCGACCCTGGGGGGGCTCGGCTTGGCGCGGGCCCGGGCCGCGGAGGCATCCGTGCCTGAGCGGGACATCGTCGTGCTGCTCCATGGTCTGAGCCGCTCGCCGCGCTCGATGAAGAAGCTCGAGACGGCGCTCGCGCGGGACGGCTACGAAGTCGTCAACATCGGGTATAGCGCGGGGCGAAGGAGGATCGAAGACCTGTCCGGCGACCTGGATGCGCGGCTGACGGAGCACAAGCCGACCGGGGACCGGCGGGTGCATTTCGTGACCCATTCGTTCGGCGGGATCCTGGTTCGCTATTACCTGAAGGAGCATCCGCTGCCGAACGTGGGAAGGGTCGTGATGCTCAGCCCTCCGAACGGCGGGAGCGAGCTCGCCGACCTGCTGCGGAAGATCCCGCTGGCCCGCAGGGTCGCGGGGCCGAACCGCCCGCGGATCGGGACGGATCCCGACGGCCTGCCGGCCCGCCTCGGTCCGGTCGCGTTCGAGCTGGGCGTGATCACGGGCAGACGGAGCATCAACCCGATCTTCTCCGCGCTGATTCGCGGGCCGGACGACGGGTTCGTGGGCGTAGAGAGGGCCAGGATCGGGGGAATGACCGACTTCCTGGTCGTCCCGCGCACGCACGCCTTCATCATGAAGAGTCGTGGAGTGATACAGCAGACCCTGAAGTTCCTGCGGGAGGGATCCTTCGATCACCCGAAACGCGCCTGAGGAACGGCGCAGGGAGAGCGCAATCATGGCACGCGCAGGGAACGTCCTGATCCTGATGGCCGTCGTCATCGGCGCCGTGGCGGCCGTGCGAGCCGCGGACAGCGGGCCGGCCACGCGGGAAGAGATCCAGCGGTTCGTGCGGGCCTACATCGACGCCAACAACGGGGCCGACCCGACCGCCATCCTGGACATGGTGAGCCGGAAGCCGGAAGTGTCCATGGCCGAGATGGGGTCCATCAATCGCGGCTGGGATTCGATCCGCGCCGAGCTCGACAAGCTCGCCGGGACGCAAGGAACGCACACGGTGTCGCTCGGGACGATGGACATCACCCCGCTGGGCCCCGGCTACGTCCTGGTCGTCGCGTCCATGAGCGTCGACCTCGCGGCAGGCGACAACCAGGCGCAGCTGCGGGGCGCGATGACTCTGGTCCTCGAGAAATCGTCGGGAAAATGGAAAGTCCTGCACGAGCACGACAGCCTGCACTTCCCGATGGGGGACGTCCTGGGCGACGGCCAGGACTGACGGCCGATGGCGCAGATTACGATCAGACGTTTCGAGAAGGCGGACGACGGCCGCGACTTCGAGAAAGGACGATTCGACTTGGTGACGATCGGCGGACTGACCGTCGGCCGCGCCGCCTACGAACCGGGCTGGAAGTGGTCGGTGCACGTAAAGCCGATCGCGAAGACCTCCTCGTGCCGGGTCGAGCACGTCGGGCTCGTCGTGTCGGGCCGGGCGATGGTCGTCATGGACGATGGAGAGGAGGTCCTGCTGAAGCCCGGAGACCTGTTCGCCATCCCCCCGGGGCACGATTCCTGGGTGGTGGGGGACGAGGCGTACGTGTCGCTGCACCTTCTGGGCGCCGACGCCTACGCGAAGCGAGCCGCCGAATGACGGAGCGAATCAGAGTGTCGAGCGGGACGCGCTGGGAGCCGCTGGTCGGCTACTCGCGCGCCGTCCGTGTCGGGCGGCACGTGCACGTTTCGGGCACGACCGCCACCGACGCCGAAGGACGGATCGTGGGCCCGGGGGACGCGTACGCGCAGGCGGCGCAGACGCTGCGGAACATCGAGTCGGCCCTGCGGCGGACCGGGGCGCGCCTGGACGATGTCGTGCGCACGCGTATCTACGTCGTCCGCATGGACGACTGGGAGGCGATCGGCCGGGCCCACCGCGAGGTCTTCGGATCGGTGCGCCCGGCCACGAGCATGGTCGAGGTGCGCCGGCTGATCTCGGAGGAGATGCTGGTCGAGATCGAAGCGGAGGCGATCGTGCGCGGCCGCCGGGCGGAGGAGGGGTCCTGAGACGGATCGCGGGAGCGGCCGCGGCCGGTCTCATGATGACCGTCGCCGTCGCCGGCGTGCCCGCGGAGCGCCCGTCGCCGCCGGGTGCCGCCGAGCAGAAGAAGCAGCCGGCCCAGGCCTGGAACCCGCTCGAGCCGGGTCTCGATCTGGGAGAGTTCCCGGCCACGCACCCCTCCGAGCGCGGCGACTCGATCGTGAGGGTCCTGCGCGTCGATCCGAATCGTTTCGACCTCCGTCTCATGAACGCGTCCGCCCCGGATCAGGAGCGGGCGCTGACCGCGAGGGACTGGTGTGTGCGCGGCGGCCTGGTGGCGGCCATCAACGCCAGCATGTACCAGACCGACCACCGCACCAGCGTGTCGCTGATGAAGACGACGACACACGTCAACAACCCGCGCCTGTCGAAGGATCGCACCATCCTGGCCTTCGATCGCCTCGACGCCTCGGTGCCGTCCGTCTCGCTCATCGACCGGGACTGCGACGACTTCGAGACCCTGAGGGGCAAGTACGGCACCCTCGTGCAGAGCATCCGGATGATCTCCTGCCGGGGGACGAACGTCTGGACGCAGCAGCCGCAGCGCTGGAGCACGGCGGCGATCGGCCGGGACGGGCGCGGGCGCATCCTGTTCATCCACGCGCGCTCGCCCTACAGCACGCACGATCTGATCGACATCCTGCTGGAGCTGCCGCTGGGTCTCGCGCGCGCCATGTACGTCGAGGGGGGGCCCGAGGCGCAGCTGTACGTAAACAGCGGGGGGCTCGAGCGCGAGTGGGTCGGCGGCGACGAGAATCGCCGCGCCTGGCCGGTGCCGAACGTGATCGGGATCGCGCGCCGGGCGGCCCGCTGAGCGTGTGCTAAGATCCCCACGCCACGCGTGAAGGAGAACCCCGAATGTCCGACCTGCTGAAGCTTCTTGCCGCCCTGGGCGTGGTCGTCCTGGGCACGCGACTCTCCGCCTGGGGCGAGGAGATGCCGAAGGGCGGATCGAAGGTCTTCCCGTACCCCGTCAACGTCACCGTCCTCGAAAACGGACTCAAGGTGATCGCGGTGCCGTTCGACAGCCCCGGCCTCGTCGCCTACTGGACCGTCGTGCGCGCCGGGTCGCGCAACGAGATCGAACCCGGCAAGTCGGGATTCGCGCACTTCTTCGAGCACATGATGTTCCGCGGCACCGAGGCTTATCCCAAGGACAAATACAACGCCATCCTGAAGGAGCTTGGCGCGGATCACAACGCCTTCACGACCGACGACTACACGGCCTATCACGTGCTGGCTCCCGCCACGGGCCTCGAGACGATCATGACGATCGAGTCGGACCGGTTCAAAAACCTGAAATATACCGTCGAGGACTTCAAGAAGGAGGCCGGCGCCGTCCTGGGCGAGTACAACAAGAACGCCTCGAACCCGTTCCAGACGCTGAACGAGAAGATCCGCGACACCGCCTTCACCACGCACACGTACAAGCACACGACAATCGGCTTCCTGCGCGATGTAAAGGACATGCCGAACCAGTATGAATACAGTCTGCAATTCTTCGATCGCTACTACCGGCCCGAGAACTGCTCGCTTCTGGTGGTGGGGGACGTCGATCCGAACAGACTGGTCGAGCTGGCGCGCAAGAACTACGGCTCGTGGAAGCGCGGCTCCTACCAGGTCGAGATCCCCGACGAGCCGCCCCAGGCGGAGGGGAAGCGGACCGAGGTGGACTGGCCGAACCCGACTCAGCCGTACCTTTATGTCGGCTACCACGGACCGGCGTTCTCCGACACGCAAATCGACATGCCGGCTCTCGACCTGGTCTCACAGCTCCTGTTTTCGGACGCGGCCCCGCTGTACCAGAAGCTGGTGAACGACGAGCAGGAAGTCGATCTGCTGTTCGGCGCGGCGTCCGACCACCGCGACCCGTACCTGTTCGAGATCGCGGCGCGCGTCAAGAAGCCGGAGCGCGTCGCCTATGTCGAATCGACCATCACCGCGGCGATCGAGGATCTGAAAGAGACGCCGATCGCCGCCGACCGCCTCGACAAGGTGAAGTCCCACTTGAAATATTCCTACGCGATGGGTCTGAACACGGCCGGCTCCGTGGCACGCGGTCTGGCCCACTACATCGCCCTGACGGGCGACCCCGAGGCGGTCAACCGGGTGTATGCGATCTACGATCGGGTCACGCCGGAGGACGTGCGGGCGGCGGCGCGCAAGTACTTCGTGAGCAGCGGCCGCACCGCCGTGACGCTGAGCCACAGGGAGGGGGCGGCCGGGGGCGCTCCGGGTGGAGCGGGCGCGGCCGTGGCGGCCCGATGAGGCGGCGCCTGGTGCCGCTCGCCGTCCCCCTCGCCGCGCTTCTCGGCGTCCTCCCTGCGGGGGCGGCGGACTCGAAGGAGAAGAAGACGATGAAGCCGATCTCGAATCCGGCCGCCGGCTCGCCGCTCAGGACGAGTCTCCTGCCGAGTCCCTCTTCGCCTCTCATCGCGTTCCGCATCCAGTTCCGCTGCGGGGCGATCAACGACCCGGCGGGAAAGGAAGGGCTGAACGTCCTCACGGCGATGACCATCGCCCAGGGGGGGACGAAGGACCTGACCTACAAGGAAGTGACCGAGCGCCTGTACCCCATGGCCGCGACCATCGACGCCATGGCGGACAAGGAGGTCACCACCTTCATCGGCAGCGTGCACCGCGACCACGCGAAGGCGTATTACGACCTTCTCACGTCGGTGCTGCTGCGCCCGCGCTTCGACGAGAGCGACTTCAAGCGCAGCCGCGACGACCTGGTGGCCGCCATCGAGACCAACCTGCGAGGCAACGAAGACGAAGGGCTGGGGAAGGCGACCCTCGACTGGACGATGTACCGGGGGCACCCGTACAGAAACCTCGACATCGGCACGGTGCAGGGGCTCAAGTCGATCACGCTCGACGACCTGAAGGCGCACTATCGGAAGTTCTACACGCAGGGGAACGTCGTCCTGGGAGTCGCGGGCGGATATCCCGACGGCATGATCGAGTCGCTGAAGACGGACTTCGCCACTCTGCCCCAGGGGGCGCCGCCACTCGTGGCGCTTCCGAAGCCGAAGCCGCTCTCGGGCATGGAGGTGACCCTGGTCGAGAAGCCCGCCCCGGCGACGGCGATCTCGATCGGTTTCCCGATCGGCGTGACGCGCGCCGACAAGGACTTCTACGCTCTTCTGGTGGCGAATTCGTACCTCGGCGAGCACCGCACCTTCAACGGCCGGCTGATGAACAAGATGCGCGGCGATCGCGGTCTCAACTACGGAGACTACTCGTACACCGAGAACTTCATCCAGGACGGCGGCAGCACCTTCCCGCTCACGAACATCCCGCGCCGGCAGCAGTTCTTCAGCATCTGGATCCGCCCGGTTCCGCCCGTCAATGCCCTGTTCGCGCTGCGTCAGGCGACGCGCGAGCTGAAGATGCTCGTGGACCGCGGCCTCAGCGCGCAGGACTTCGAGGCGACCCGCAAGTACCTCCTGAACTACTCGCGTCTGTGGGCGCAGGACCAGAGCCGCCGGCTCGGCTACCAGCTGGACTCGGAGTTCTACGGCACGAAGTTCTTCATCGACCGGGTCCAGGAGGAGCTGGCGCGTCTGAAGCTCGAGGACGTCAACGCCGCCGTCAAGCGCCATCTGCAGGCGGCGAACCTGGCGGTCGCCATCGTCACCGAGAACGCCGCGGCCCTGAAGGAGACGCTCCTGTCCGGAAAGCCGACGCCGATCACCTACCAGACCCCGACCACGAGCGAGGCGCTCCTCAAGGAGGACAAGGAGATCGAGTCGTTCCGTCTCCCCCTGAACCGGGAGCGCCTGCTGATCGTCAAGGCGCAGGAGCTGTTCGAGAAGTAGGCGTGAAGAAGAGCGAGCCGGTCGCCTTCGTCTTCCACGAGGACTGCCTCGGGCACTCGAACGGGGCCGGGCATCCCGAGCGCCCGGAGCGCATCGCGGCGATCCGGGATCATCTGAAGAGACACGGTCTCCTCGACCGGCTGCTCGTCATCCGACCCGAGCCCTGCCCCATCGACCTCATCGCGCGCGTCCACACCCGCGAACACATCGAGTCGATCCGCCGGGCCTGCGAGCGGGCCCCCGTGCAGCTCGACCCCGACACCGCCGTCTCCTCCGGGTCGTGGAACGCGGCCCTGCTGTCGGCCGGGGGCGCCGTGGCGGCGTGCGACGCGGTCGTGTCGGGGACGGCGCGCGCCGCGTTCGTGTGCACCCGGCCGCCCGGGCACCACGCCGAAAGCGACCGCGCCATGGGCTTCTGTCTGTTCAACAACATCGCGGTCGCCGCGCGGCACCTTCAAGAGAGGCACCGGCTGGGGCGCGTCCTGATCGTCGACTGGGACGTGCACCACGGCAACGGCACGCAGCACATGTTCGAGGACGACGACAGCGTCTTTTATTTCAGCACGCACCAGTACCCGTTCTACCCCGGGACCGGCTCGGCCCGCGAGAGCGGCACCGGGCGCGGCGCGGGCCACACCCTGAACTACCCGATGCTCGCCGGCTCGGGGGACGAGGAGTACATCCAGGTGTTCCGGGAAGTGCTGCGCCCGGAGATCGACCGCGTGCAGCCCGAGGCGATCCTGATCTCCGCTGGGTTCGACGCGCACCGCGACGACCCGCTGGCCGGCATGGCCGTGACCGAGAAGGGGTACGCCGCCATGACCACGATCCTGAAGGAGGCCGCGGACAGGCACTGCGACGGCCGGATCGTTTCGCTCCTGGAGGGGGGCTACAACCTGGAGGCGCTCGGCGCCTCCGTCGAGGCGCACCTGCGCGCCCTGGGCGCCTTCAACGGACCGGCTCGCCGGGAGCCAGTGTCCTGAGCCCGAGGGCGTGGATCTCCCGGCCGATCATCTCCCGCAGAGCGTCGTTGACCATCCGGTGACGATCCAGGAGGGGCTTCCCCTCGAACGCCGCGGAGACGACGACGACCTCGAAGTGCCCGCCACCCGCCGCGGCCCCCGCGTGCCCGGCGTGCCGCGCGCTGTCGTCGTGGATCTCGAGGTGCACTGGGGCGAATCTCTCGCGCAGGATCGCCTCGATACGCTCGCGCACGGTGGAGGCGCCCGTCGCCGCGGACAAAAGCGGCCGCCCGACCCCCTGCGCGATGGCCCGATCGTAGACGAGAGAGGCGGCCGCGAGGTCTTCCAGGCCGACACCGATCGACTTGAACAGCGTGATCTCGTGGTCGTCCCGCCGCCCCGGCTTCGCGCCGACCACGACGTCCTTGAGCTCGGTGGCGCGCTCGATCGGCGCCCCGCCCCCGACGGCGAGCAGGTCGCCCGCCTCCAGACGCGCCTGGTCGATCGAATCGACGACGATCAGGCCGGCGCGACCGACCGCCTCTTCGTCGAGCTCGCGGCGATCCGCCCTGTTGCTCCCCACCGCGTTGAGGTGAGTCCCGGGCTGCAGCCATGCCCCCTCGAGGACCGGCTTCGCCGACGACGTGGCGGTCACCACGATGTCCGCGCCGCGCACGGCCTCCTCGGCCGATTCGCACGGCACAGTCTTCACGCCGCACGCCGCCTCCGTGTCCCGGCAGAACTCACGCAGACGATCGCGGTCCCTGCCGAAGGCCCGGATCTCCTCGAGCCGCCGCACGATCGCGACCGCCTTCGCCTGACCGCGCGCCTGCCAGCCCGTCCCGATGATCGCCAGCGAGCGCGCCTCCTTGCGCGCCAGCCACCGCGAAGCCACGCCTGAAGCCGCGCCCGTGCGCGTCTGCCCGAGCCGGTCCCCCTCGATCACCGCCAGCAGGCTGGAGTCCGTCGCGTCGAACAGCAGAACCACGAATCGCGCCCCGCCGCGCGACGTGGCGTAAACCTTCGCGGCCAACCTTCCCCAGACCTCTGACCCCGCCGCCAGCGCGTGCAGCATCGCGCCGCGCACCACCGCCCGGGCCCGCGGCCTGTTGTCCGCACGCCCCTCCCCCCATTGGCGGAATACGGCCTCGACCGCTTCGATGCAGGCCTCCATCGGAAGCAGCCGCGCGACGTCATCCTCAGTCAGATAGAGAGTCATGGCATGAGGATGTTAGCCCATGTCCGCCCCGGCCGCCCCGCTGCATCCACTACCGCAGTCGAAGCCCCGAGAACCTTGTTGAGGCCGGGGAGTTGGGCGTATAGTCCAGGACAACGATCCCGAGACGCACAGTGAGACGAATGAGACTGGCAACCCGCTCCGCCATTTGGATTGTGGTCGCGGCGACGACTCAAGGAGCAATCGACGTGTCGCCATTCCACGTGCAGCACTGGTTCGCAGATGGAATTGCGGTAGGCGAGGTCGTCTCTGTGGCCGAGCGCACAGTAGACTTCAAGATTGAGCAGTGGTTTCGAGATCGAACGCAGGCGGCCCCCCACAACATCCGAGTGTTCCGGTATACGGAGTCATCCTGCACTCCAAGGAACCCAGAGTCCTATAGTCCCGGCACAAGGTACCTCGTCCTGATTAGAAAGCCGCACGATGCGGGAGCTGGCAACAACGAATACTGGATCGTCATCTGGCAGGCACTTCTCGATGGCTCGGGATTTTGTCTCGACGGTCCTGTTCCATTCCCCATTGCTGCGGCTGGGGGCCACTGTCAAAAGACAGTGAGTGCAGCAACCTTCCTGGACGCACTTCAGTCGTTCGATAGCTGCTTCACCCTTCACGACGATCCCATGACGGGGAGCGTTCCGTCAGCACAGATGTGTTCGGACGAAGTGCTCAAAGATTGGTCAGCGCGTTCGCCCCTGCACTCGATTCTGGCAAGGCAGGCGCTGGAGCAAATTCAAAAGGCGGCTCATCGCGATGGCGTCTGACAAGATGGCGACTCATCCAGCCAAACGGAAAGTCTCGACGTCACAGAGCTCGGTCATACGCTGGCTGCTTGATTCCGATCCTTCGATCCGCTGGCAGGTGATGCGCGACCTGACTGATGCGCCCGCGGACGAAGTCGGGGCCGAGCGTGCAAGGGTCGCGAGCGAGGGCGCGGGCGCGCGGCTGCTCGCCCTCCAGGCGCCGGACGGGCGGTGGGGCGGCGCCGCGTGGAACCGCGGGTGGGATTCCACGATGCACGTCCTGTTACTCCTGAAGGAGATGGGTCTCGATCCCGCCAGCGACGAGGCACGGCGCGCGGTGGGCCTCGTCCGCGACCGTGTGACGTGGCAAGGATGCGGTCCTCGGGAAGCGGACGACAACCCCTTCTTCGCCGGCGAGGTCGAGCCCTGCATCAACGGGCAGGTCGGGGCGGGCGGCGCCTACTTCGGCCAGGACGTCCTGGGCATCGTCGACCGGCTGCTCGCCGAGGAGCTGCCCGACGGCGGCTGGAACTGCGAGGCCGCCAGCGGCTCGACGCGGTCGTCGTTCAACACCACGATCTGCGTGCTCGAAGCCCTGCTCGAATACGAACGGGCCGTCGGGGGCAGCCCAGAGGTGACCCGGGCCTCTCTCCGTGGACAGGAGTACCTCCTCGAGCGCCGACTCTTCCGCCGGAGGTCGACCGGCGAAGTGATCGAGCGAGATCGCAAGGGCGACACCGCGTGGACGCGCTTCGCCTTCCCGACGTGGTGGCATTACGACGTGCTGCGGGGGCTCGAGTACCTGCGCCGCGCCGGCGTCGCGCCCGACGAGCGCGCAGCCGAGGCGATCGACCTGGTGGCGTCGAAGCGCGACGACGACGGCAGGTGGCCGCTCGAGACCCGGTACCCCGGCAAGATGTTGTTCGAGACGGACGAGGGCGAGGGCCGGCCGAGCCGGTGGAACACCCTCCGCGCCTTACGAGTGTTGGACTGGTATTCAGCACGAGACTGACGCACACGTGACGATGCCCCGCCTCACCCATAAGTCCGAGCCGGTGTGACATGCCTGTAGAAATCGGACATGTAGAGGCGATCTTCCGGTATCCCGTGAAGTCCATGGGCGGCGAACGACTCGAGGTCGCCAAGCTGGGATGGCACGGCCTCGAGGGTGACAGGCGTCTTGCATTCCGGCGCCTTGACGACCGCAGCGGGTTCCCGTGGCTGTCGGCAAGCAGCCTTCCCGACCTGGTCCTGTTTGTCCCGCACCGACGCGAAGACGGTGCCCAGGGAGAACTTCCCACGCATGTTCGCACGCCCGATGGCAAAGAGATGCTTGTCTTCGGGGAGGACCTGGCGACGGAGGTCGGACGCCGGTACGGGGCTCCTGTGCAGATGATGCAATTGAATCAAGGCATCTTCGATGAAGGGAGCATCTCCGTGATCGCCTCCGATACGGTGCGCGAGATCGGACGACTCGCAGGGCGGAGCCCGGACGTGCGACGGTTTCGCCCGAATGTTGTGGTCCGTCTGCTGCGATCGGTTCCCTTCCAGGAGGACGAGTGGTTGGGTGGTGTGCTCGCATTCGGCGATGGGGACGACGCCCCCGCCATCACCGTCACGATGCGCGACGTTCGCTGCTCGATGGTGAACCTTGATCCCGACTCGGCAAGTCCTGCTCCAGAAGTGCTCAAGGCGGTCGTTCGTGCGAACCAGAACAACGCGGGGATCTACGGAGCGGTCACTCGCATCGGTCGACTGGCGGTCGGACAGAGCATAATCCTCCATCCGGCGGCCGAGACAAGGAAACTGGGGGAGGTAGGTGCTGATCATCATGAAATCGGCAGACCGGATGCTCGAAAAACTTCGTGACCTGTGCCTGTCGCTCCCCGGGGTCTCTGAAGTCGAGGCCTGGGGGCATCCCAATTTTCGGGTCGGGAAGAAAACCTTCGCTGTGTTCGAGTTCTACCGTGGCCGCCCTTCTATCGCGGTGAAAGCGGCGGATGGTGTCCAGCCGCTCTTGATCGACGAGGTTCGATTCTTTCGCACCCCCTACATCGGCAACCGTGGCTGGGTCAGCGCCTGGGTGGATCGCGAGGTGGACTGGCGCTTGTTGAAAGACTTGGTCGAACGGAGCTACAGCCTCAACGCTCCCAGGAGCCGGCCGAAACGATCGTCGGCTCGAACGAGGTAGCGAACACAATGAAGGCCTTCGTTGTATCTTGCGCTCTGGTTGCCAGCATCACCTCATGGGCTGCCGGGGAAGAAACCGCCGGAAAGAGGGGTCACTTTCTCACGCCCCGCGAATTGGCCGAGCTAGGGGACAAATCCGATTCGAGAAGCCGTAGTTGCGGAAGGGAGGACACGATGGTGGGCGCGAGGCGCGTGCAGAGTGCAGTCTTGGTTCTAGCAGCCTCATTTTTGCTCGCGGGGCAAACCAGCGCGCAGACGCCAGGCGAACCACGTGAGATGACCGTATTGCTGCCGTTGCTGAGCGTCACGCTGCCCGCGCCGTTGGCACGCGTGCTTTCCGATTACGAGCTCGCCTGGCGGAACAAGGATGCCGACGCGCTTGCCGCGCTCTTCGCCGAGGACGGGTTCGTCCTCTCCAGCGGGGTTCCTCCAGTCAGGGGTCGCCTTCAGATCCAGAAGCAATATACAGGCAAAGGTGGGCCGCTTGCGCTGCGTGCCCTGGCCTTCGCGGCAGAGGGTTCGGTGGCCTATATCATCGGGGGCTTTGCGAGGGAGAAGGGGGAGCCCGACATCGGGAAGTTCACGCTCACACTTCGCAAGGGTGCCGACGGTCGCTGGCTGATCATGTCCGATATGGACAACGGCAATTCTCGGCCCTAGGAGGCTTGCGGTCGTGCCGGTCACTGAGGTGCCCGTCGTTCTGGCACTCGAGATCCTTGCCACCAGCATGATCGCAGCCCCGAACGCTCCGCCCGAAATCGCGGACACCACGCTCTGCGATCTTGTGAACCGTCCGCTGGAATTCGCGAACAGGCACGTTCGGGTGCGTGAGACCGTGGAGGTGGGGCTTGAGTATTGTGGCCTCAGGGACGATGCGTGCTCCTCGGCCCGCAGCACGGGAGCGCGAGCCTGGCTCGACTTTGCCGGGGAGGACGAAGCCTTCACGTACGCGCGCGGTTGGTCCATGCAACGATTCGTCAAAGCGACAGTATCAGGAGCGCTCGCGGGAGCCGGCCCGCCGGTCCATTGGCAGACGCCATCGAAACTGGCCCCGCTGGATGATCAACAGCGTGATGCTCTAAGGCGGGCTCTTGCGGCTTCCAAGGAGAGGGAGGTCAAGGTCATCGTCACCGGGCGCTTCGACTATGCCGGCGACGGTCTCCTGATCAGGTCGAGCGACGGACACTTCAGCCTTCAGTCGGCCTATGGTCACTTGAACTGCTGCCCGGCGCGCATCGTGCTTGAGAAGGCCGAGGTCTCAGGGGAAACGCAGTAGGAGGATTGCCGTGGACGTCAAGATTGAGCTGGCCGTCTTGCTTGGGCTTGCCGTGGTCGGGCAGGCGACCTTCGCCGTCTTCGAGATCGAGACACCCGCGTGGCGCAAGATACTCAAGTGGGCCATGGTCATCGGCGTGACTCTCGCATTGACTCGTGTCGCAGGGCACTGGGCCCTCCTTGTGCCGGTCGTCGGCGGGATGGTCGGCGTCGTCGGCCACACCGTGTGGTGTCGGCGGAATCGGATCGATCCGCTCCGAGGCACGCCGCGACGCCGATACTATGAATTGCGCGGCTGGGCATGGCGCGATTGACGCAGGAGGCATGCATGGAACTGGGAGCTAGGATCGTGGGGTGACCGCTGGACCTGGTGGAGAGGACTTCATGGATCTTCCGAATCTTGACGGGAAGCTGATTGGGCTTGTCTTGGCCTATGCACCGCCAAACCAATCGGCGATGGTGATCCTGGAGCGAGCGAAGCTCGAGACGGTTGCAGGTCGTAGTTTCGTGACAGGGACCATCCCGAGCGACGATCCGGACTCCTGGGTTCGAGGGCTGCCCGCCGGCGTTGCCTGGGAGTTCGTAGGTTACTACCTCGTTTTCGACTCACTGCAAGAGTACAAGGCGCGCGTCAAGATGACCAGACCTCCCTGGTGGCGACGCCTCCTGGGGCGGGCAAATGCCTGACGCAGCCGTGACCCTGACGCCTGAAGGAATGCCCGGCAAGCTGCTGTGGATCCACACTGCGCGAGTGGAGCCCGCGGACGTCCAGGGATTCCTGGTCGAGTTTCCCGAGCTTCAGAATCGCCTGGGCAGGATTGTTCTTACGGGGCGCCAGGTGCAACTGTACCGTGGCCAGTGGGCAGGCTATCGTCACGTAGCGATAGCCTGGTCCGCGATCCTGCAGTACATAGTCTTTGAGTCACGCGAAGATTACCTGAGTCGACTTCGCGTGTGGCGTCGTGTCCATGCGGCTCAGAAGGCCGGACATGGACCCTAGACTGGCGAAGACGGTCGTCCTTGGCGAAGAACCGGAGAGGGCTGTGGCTCTTCTACGAATCGGACGCGGATCTCGGCTCGATCTCGATCGAGGTGCGGGAGATGTATCTGGCCCTCCTGAAGACTACGAGCTGTACATGACGCGGACCAAGCGTCTCGTCCCGGGCATCTGGTGAGCAACTCCCGCTTCACCCCTGAAGGCTGGCATACCGTGACTCCAAGAATCGTCGTGGAGGGTGCGGAACGGCTCGTCGAATTCCTCAAGCAGGTGTTCGGGGCAACGGGAGACTATCGGCCCGATCGACCCGCCGTGATCACGATCGGTGACTCGATCGTCATGGTCAGCGAGGCCGGGACCCGCGACCCGATGCCCGCCTTCCTCTACGTCTATGTCGACGACGTCGAGGGAACCTATCGGCGGGCCCTCCGGGCCGGCGCTCGTGCCCTCGAAGAGCCAACTGACACGCCCTATGGCGATCGTCGCGGCATGGTGCAGGATGAATGGGGCAACACCTGGCAAATCGCCACCCACGCCGTCACAGATGGAACAATCCCGGGGGCTCAATCATGAGCAAGAGGTCCATCTGGGTCATCTCGCTCGTCGTGCTGGCTCTACCGCAGTGCTGGGCTGGGCTGATCGGGATGCCGCCTCTGTGACCTATGAAAAGGTCCGCGACATCGCGCTTGCCCTTCCTGGGGTTGAAAAGGGAGTCTCGTATGGGACACAGGCCTTGAAGGTCCGTGGAAAATTTCTCGCGCGGCTCCGCGAGGACGGCGAGTCGCTGGTCGTCCGGGTCGAATTCCCCGTGCGTGAGGCGCTCCTGCAGGAAGATCCGACGACGTTCTACATCACCGATCACTACTTGCACTACCCGGCCATACTGATCAGGTTGGCCAAGGTCCATCCGCGCAAGGTGCGGCAGATTCTTGAACACGCGTGGCGGGCGGTCGCGCCGAAGCGCCTTGTGCAGGCCCGCGACGGCGGGGGTGGGGGATGATGATTCGGGGCGTCGCCGAAACAGTGAGGTGGACAGGGAGAGCCGGCTGATGACCGGGTTGTTTCCACCGTCGGTGCCGGGGAATCGGCAACGGCCGGGCGACACGTGGCTCAAACGCGCCACCACGGGGGCGCTGGTCTTTGGCGTGGTGGCGTTCGCGCGTCTTTTCCTGTCGGTGTTCTTTCGCGGATTCAAGTCATCGCAGGTCTACAAGGAAGCGGTGGCCAAAGCGAGGTCGAACTCGGAAGTGCGAAGGGAGCTCGGTGAGCCTGTCCGTCCTGGGTGGTGGGTGAACGGCAGTTTGAGAGTGAGCGGTCCGTCCGGTATCGCGAGATTCTCGACGCCGCTGCACGGACCGGCGGGCCGGGCCATGCTGCACGTGCAGGCGCAGAAGGTCGCGAGCCGGTGGCGCTTCGAGGTCCTGGAGGTCGCGGTGGAGGGGAGGAGCGAGCGTATCCGTCTCCTCGAGGGCGGGGCCCAGGGACAGGAGTTTCTCGTTCGCGCATGAACCCGCGGGGATCGTGAGCCGATTCGGCCGAGGGTCTTGCAGGAGGTCTCGATGTCCGATTCGTATCTGATCGATGTGCCGCGCGGGATCGTATTCTCGAGGGGATGGGGGGTGCTGACGGACGCCGAGATCTTCGCCCATGCGGAGAGTCTGCGGTCGAATGCCCGCTTCGACCCGGGCTTTCGGCAGATCGTCGATTTCCGGGAGGTGATTGAGATTCCCGTGACCGGCGCGGGGGTGCACGCCGTCGCCCAGAACAACCCGTTCCGGCGCGACGCGCGGCGCGCATTGGTGGTGGTCACGGACGAGGCCTTCGGCCTGGTTCGCATGTTCGAGCTCGTCACGGAAGCCGATCCAGATCAGTTCCGGATCTTTCGCGAGATCGGGCCCGCGCTGGAGTGGGTCGGTCTGGAACCAGACACCCCGTGGCCCGCCCGGGCGCCCGACGCAACCTTCGGGGTGCCGTGAGGCCGGACCGGGGACCTCGAGCCTCGGCCGAGATGACGCTCGACGAGCTGCTGGCCGCCGCAGGGCTGACGGCCGATTTTCTCGAGGCGATGCGGCGACGTGATGTCGTCCGGCTGCAGGAGGTTCTGACAGCCGTTCGGCTCGACCCCGCCACGATCGAGACCCTCCTCGACCGGCCGTTCGAGCCGGACTGGAGCGTTCGCGTGGAGATCGCGCGGCGGTTCCGGGCCGGCGACTGGCGGGAGGCGACTCGGGTCCTCGGACAATTGATCCTGCCGTTTCTGGAGGGTCCCTCCCGCGCCCTGGATCGGTCGAGGGTCCACCTGGCGATCGTGAGGCTGTCGGCCGGCGACATCGACAGGCTCAGGCGCGCGGGGAAGGAATCGATGAACGACTGGCGCGACGTGCTCGTCGCGGCCGGGATGGCGAACGGGGACTGGCGGGACGTGCTCGTGAAACAGGGGTGGGCCGTGCCGGGGGCTCCCCCGGGGGAGAACGAAGCATGAGCGAACGCGCGGGTGTCGTCGCGACGGCGGCGCTTCTGCTCTGCTGCGCCGCCGCCTTTCCCGTGTCGGTCGGCGCAGCGGGCGGGAAGACGCCGACCGAAGAGCTGCAGATCTTCAAGGCGTGGCTCGATCGTGTGCGCCCGGGATATGGATGCGACGAGGGACCCGCCCGGTTCCGGAACGAGACCGTGGAGGCGGTCTATGCCGACCGGCGGTTCTATTACGTCCTGACCCGCGCGCGAGGGATACGGCCTCCGTTCCCGAACGCAGTCTCGCTCGTGGCGCAGGTCGAGGAGAGCGGCGACGTGCGGGCGCTCAATCCGTCCTCACCGGAGGGCTACCGGCCCGGCTTGAAGAATGTCAGGAAGGCCGAAGAGGCCCGACGCACCGCCGCGGCGGTCCTGATTCTGGCGATGGGCGATCCGGGAGAGAGACGATGGACAATCCTCCCGGACCAGGTCACGGCCCGCAAGAGCAGGAAGGGATGGGTGTGCACCTACTACCACGGCAGCGAGATCTACCCATCGCAGGTCACCTTCGACCGGGAGGGGGTGCTGACCGCGATCGCCTGCAATCCGCCGCCCGTCCCATGAGCCGGTCGCGCGGGAGCGCCGGAGAGCCTCGCTTCGACAGGCACGCCGCCACGCGCGCGGATGCGCCGGCGATCCTTTCGATCAACCGCGACGGTGTGCCTGGTTCCGCAGCCGGTTCCCCGACTTCGTCTATGTCGACCAGGTGGCGGTCGCCAGGGAGGCGCGGGGGGCGGGTGTGGCCTCGACGCGCGGGCCGCGGTTCTCCGCTGCTCGCGCTCGAAGTCAACCTGCGACCGGAGAACCGGCCGTCCCTGGGGCAGACGGCGCGGGTACGGCCCTGACCGACCTGGACGGATGCATCGATCTGGACATTGCGGCGACTCCGTTCACGAACACCCTGCCGATTCGGCGGCTGGGCCTGCGACCCGGCGGGGCGGCCGATGTCGAAGTCGTCTACATCGCCGTTCCGGATCTCCGGGTCTCCCGCGTGAGACAGCGCTATTGCTGCCTGCGTGCGGAGAAGGGGTGCGGCGTCTACCTTTACGAGAATCTACAGAACGGCTTCCGGGCCGAGCTGCCGGTCGACGCCGACGGACTCGTCCTCGATTACCCAGAACAGTGGCGCCGGCGCGGGCCGGGCCGGACGACCACGTGACGCCTCGATGCTCCGGATCCCTCCTGGCTGACGGCGCACAAGGAGACTCATGCGACAGTCGATGACCACGACCGCGTTCACTCTCGAGGGCTTCAAGGTCCATACGACTCTGGGTGTCGTGCGGGGGATCACGGTCCGCTCCCGCTCGGTCATCGGCACGATCGGCGCGTCGCTGCAGACGATCGTCGGCGGCAACATCTCCCTGTTCACGGAGCTGTGCGAGAAGGCGCGTGCCGAAGCCTTCCAGCAGATGCTGCAGCACGCCGAGGCTCTCGGCGCGAACGCCGTCATCGGCATCCGGTACGATGCCAACGAGGTGATGCAGGGGGTGACCGAGGTCCTGTGCTACGGGACGGCGGTGGTCGTGGAGCCGCAGTCGTGAACGACCGGCCCGCCATCGAGCCTCTCCGTCCCGACGACTGGGAGACGGTCCGGGGCATCTACCTCGAGGGGATATCGACGGGACATGCGACGTTCGAGACCCAGGCTCCGGCGTGGGAAAAGTGGGACAGCGATCATCTGTGCGCGGCGCGTCTGGTGGCGCGGGACGGCCCGGCGATTCTCGGCTGGGCCGCGCTCAGCCCCGTGTCCGGCCGCTGCGTCTACGCCGGGGTGGCCGAGGTCAGCGTCTACGTCGCGGAGTCGGCCCGCGGCCGAGGCGTCGGGCGGGCTCTCCTCGAGGCGCTCGTCAGGGCCTCGGAGGATGAAGGGATCTGGACGCTGCAGGCCGGAATCTTCCCGGAGAACGTCGCGAGCCTCGCGGCGCACCGCCGCTGCGGATTTCGCGACGTCGGGAGGCGGGAGCGACTGGGGAGGCTCGGAGGGGCCTGGCGCGACGTCCTCCTTCTGGAGCGCCGCAGTCCGAGGGTCGGCACCGACTGAGAGCGTGTGGCAAAGGAGACAATCGATGACCACCGAAAGTGTCTGGATGTCCGTGGGCCTGGTCGTGGCGCTGGCGGCGTCCTCCGCCGTCCAGGGGCAGACGAAGAAGGGCGAGGCCGGAGGCGGGAAGGAGATCAAGGTGACCTGGCTGGGTCACGCCGCCTTCGAGGTCGTGTCGCCGGGCGGCACGCACCTTCTGATCGACCCGTTCCTCAGGCAGAACCCCTCAACACCTGAGGACTACAAGGACCTGTCGCGCTACAAGCCGGCGGCGATCCTGGTCAGCCACTCGCACTCCGACCACTCCGCGGACGCGGCCGAGATCGCGAAGGCGAGCGGGGCGGCGGTCGTCGGGACCTTCGATTACGTCAAGGGCCTGGGTCTGCCCGACGCCCAGACCAAGGGGGGAAACGTCGGGGGCACGTTCACCTTCGGCGACGTGAAGGTGAACCTCGTCCCGGCGATGCACTCAAGCGAACCGGGCGGCCGGCCGCTGGGGTTCGTCCTGACGTTTTCCGACGGACGGACGCTGTATCACACGGGCGACACCTGGATCTTCGGGGACATGGCCCTCATCCAGGAGCTGTACCGGCCGAGTATCATCCTATTGAACGTCGGGGGCGGTCCCTACACGGAGGACCCGAAGACCGCGGCGCTCGCGATCCGGAAATACTTCACGCCGGTGGCGATCGTGCCGATGCACTTCGCGACGTTTCCCGGCCTGTCGAGCGAGGCGGACGTGCGCGCCGCCTTCAAGGACGACAGGCGGCTCCAGGTCCTGAAACCGGGGGAGACGCGGTCGTTCTGAGAAGGGACTGGTCCGGCGGGTCTAGTTGCGGTTCTTGCTCCAGCGGTCGTGCGTGATGCCGTGCTTGTGGACCTTGTAGTTCATCACGCGGCTGCTGACGCCGAGGAGCTTGGCGGCTTCCTTCTGGATCCAGTTGCTGCGCTTGAGGGCCTCGAGGAGGGCCGTCTTCTCGAGCTGCTCGAGGTTGAGGAGGTCGACGGCGAGCGCGGGTGTCATGCCGAGCGTGTGCTCCCGGTCGAGCAGGGTCAGGTCCTGGGGCCTGATCGCTTCGCCGTCACACATCAGCACGGCGCGCTCGATCGTGTTCTCGAGCTCGCGCACGTTTCCCGGCCAGCGATATTCCTGGATGCGCTTCACCGACTCGGCGGAGAAGCCGGTGACGCGGCGGCGCAGCTCGCGGGCGAAGCGCTTGAGGAAGTGCTCCGCCAGCGGCACGATGTCGTCGACCCGCTCCCGCAGGGACGGCACGCCGATCGTGACCACGTTGAGCCGGTAGAACAGGTCCTCGCGGAACCTCCCCTCTTTGATGGCGGTCTCGAGGTTGATGTTGGTGGCGGCGATGATGCGCACGTCCACCTTGATCGTGCGGCTGCCGCCCAGGCGCTCGAACTCCTGGTTCTGGATGGCCCGCAGCACCTTCGCCTGGGTGTTGGCGCTCATGTTCCCCACTTCGTCGAGGAACAGAGTGCCGTCGTTGGCCATCTCGAAACGGCCGATGCGCATCTGGTCGGCCCCGGTGAACGCCCCCTTCTCATGTCCGAACAGCTCGCTCTCCAGCAGGTTGTCGGGGAGCGAGGCGCAGTTCATGCGCACGAAGGCGGCGTCGTGACGCGGGGAGTTGCGATGGATCGCCTCGGCGACGCGCTCCTTGCCCGTGCCGGTCTCGCCCTGGATCAGGACGGTGGCGTTCGAGGCGGCCACCTTGTCGATGATCTTGAAGATGTCGCGCATCGCGGAGGAGTTTCCGATGAGGCCGTAGCGATCGGAGGGATCGGAGAGCGGCTCGGTCATCGAGCTGAGACGGACCACCAGTCTCTGGTGCTCCATCGCCCTCTGGACCTTCATCTCGATCGCCTCGAGCGACAGCGGCTTTTGAAGATAATCGAAGGCGCCCCCCTTCATCGCCTCGACCGCGCCGGTGCCGTTCTCGCCCGTCACGATGACCAGCGTGCCGGCGTTCGTCGCGCGCGCCTTGCGGAGGATCTCGAGCCCGTCGGCGCCGCCGATGCGGTTTCCGGCTATCACCAGGTCGAAGACCTGCTTCTCGATCTTCTCGAGGGCGTCCTTGCCGCTCTGGGCGACCTGGACCTTGTACCCGCTGCGGCTCATCGACTGGACGAGACCGTCGCGCAGGCTCCTGTCGTCCTCGGCAACCAGGATGTTCTTCATGCCTCCGGCTCCTCCGCGCGGGTCGTGCTGGAAGTCATGCTCAATACAACGGGTTAATATAAATTTCGAAGATCGAGAGTCAAGGAAGCGGGCTGCATTTTTCGGATCGATCTGTCGCGCACCGGGACAATTGAGGGGGGGCGCGCTCGTCAGGGCCTTGACGACGCTCTAAACGGCAGCGGGAACACGGGGTTGCGGGTCGGGCGTCGGCGGCGATCGACGTGCGGGCGGAGAATCCTACCGTCTCTCGGGGAGAAAGAACGAAAGAACCCGCTCCATGCCGGCGAATGCGGCGCGCGCGATGCGTCCGAACGGCCCGATCCGGCCATCCGGCTCGACCGGTTTCGGGGCCAGCGGGGGCAGGATGCGACCGAAGGCATAGCCGATGCGGTAAAAGTAGGCGAGGATGTCCGGCTCGATGGCGACGACCCGCTCCATTCCTTTTTTCCTCCCCGGGATCTCGACCGCCACGACCCGGGCGATGACTGCGGCCGGGTCGACCCGCTCGCGCACGCGGTTGTAGTCTCCCCGGAACACCAGGCGCACGGCGCCGCCCGCCCGCTCCTTCCAGACGAGCCGGTGAATCACCAGGTAGTGGTCGCCGCGGAAGACCGCGATGTCGCCGACCTTCAGATCGTCGCCGTGCGCGGGCCGGAGATAGACGCGCCAGCCGAATTGCAGGGTCGGATGCATGCTGGTGCCGTTCACCGAGATGACGGCCGAGCCGGTGCGGCCGAGCGCCTCGGCCAGGAGCTCGGCCGTGAGCGGCTCATCGCTCAGGTTGAGCTTCATGACGCGACCGCGCTGTCCGCGCCTCTCCGGGGGAGCCGCCGGATCGCGTGACGGCGGAGAATCGACGCCAGGGCGCGGGCCAGCTTTCCCTCGTGATGCCGCACCAGGCGGGCGCCGGGCTCCTCGCGCACGAGATCGCGCTCCACCAGCGTGATCCCCAGGCGCCGCGCGGCCGCCGGGGACAGCGGCACGGGCTCCGCCCCCTCGCGGGCGTAGCGCCGGCGCAGGGCGGAGCGGATCGGGCGGACGTTGGTCAGGTAGTAGTCGAGAAGACCCGCGCCCGCGCAGCGCTCGACGGCCAGGACGTGGTCCTCGGCCGAGAACCCGGAGGTCTCACCCGGCTGGGTCATCAGGTTTCCGACCAGCACGCGGACCGCGCGGGAGCGGGCGATGGCGCGCGTCACGCCGCGCACCAGGAGATTGGGCAGGATGCTGGTGAACAGACTGCCGGGTCCCAGGACGATGAGATCGGCCTCGCGCAGAACGCGCAGGACGCCCGGCGCGGGCACGGGCCGGGACGGGGACGTCATCAGGCACTCGATCGACCCGGGGCTCCTGGCGATGCGCGACTGTCCGCGGATGACGCGGCCGTCGCTCAAGCGGGCCCGCAACACCACGTTCTCGAGCGTCGCCGGCAGGATGCGGCCACGGATCTTGAGCACCTCGCCCGAGGTCTCGATCGCCCTGAGATAGGAGCGCTGGCAGTCGGCGAGGGCCGTCAAGATCAGGTTGCCGACGCTGTGGCCGCCGAGCTCTCCCTTGCCGCGGTAGCGATACTGGAACAGGGCGGACATCAGCGGCTCGTTCTCCGACAGCGCCACGAGGCAGTTGCGGATGTCCCCCATCGGCAGGACGTGGTAATCGCGGCGCAGGCGCCCGCTGCTCCCGCCGTCGTCGGTCACGTTCACGATGCCGGTCAGGCTACCCCCGCAGGCCGCGATCGCGTGCTTGAGGCCGCGCAGCACGACCGGCAGGCCGGTGCCGCCGCCGAGCGCGACGACCCTGAGCCCGCGCGGAAGTCCATGGTTCGCCGGGACCGCCCGCAGATCGCTCACAGGATGCGGAACGAGACCTCCTCGGTGGAGCGCTCTTCGTTCAGGTTGTCCTTCACCTGGACACGAAGGCGGTAGGTGGCCGGCGGCCAGTCCCGGAGCGGCAGCGTGTACCCCTGCACCCGGCTGCGCTGGCGGGTGAGGCGGATCGGCTTGCCGAGCGTCACGAACTTCAGGCCGCCCGCCCCGTCCCGCTCGGCGACGAAGAACTGGTACTCGACGTCCAGGTCGGGCCGCCCGTCGATCGGATCGGTCGCCGGTCCGTAGATCTGGTAGTAGAAGGCGAATTCCTCGCCGTTCCTGAACACGTCGTCCGCGCGCGGCAGCACGCGCAGGTCGCCGAGCACGAAGGGGGTCGTGTAGGCGTTGCCGCCCCCCTCGATGCGCTCCAGGAGGCTGGCGAGCGTGATCCGGCTCAGCCGGAACTGTTCCGCGCGCAGGTCCGGGACCGCGAGACTCTCCCTGTACGAGTACACCCGGCCATCGTGACGATCGACGACACCAAAGTAGGCCGTGTACGTGCCCGGCCGGAGAGGAAGCGCCCCCTGGAACATGCTGTATCCGGACGAATCGAGGACCCGGCCGGTCGCTCCCGAGCGCAGACCATTGGGGCCGGTGAAATCATACGTGGGCAGTTCGGGCGAAGCGCCGACGAGGCGGGCCACAGCCTCGAACCGGGCTTCCGCCGGGTTTTCCGACGACGGGCCGGCGCCGCTTCCGGCGTCGTGTCCCGCCGCCTGGAGGTCGGCGCGCTCCTCGGGCCGGCCGGCCAGGAGGTCGGTCTTCACGCCGAGAGTGAGGACGGTCAAGGTGCTGCCGTCATGGACACGAAAGAAGTCGTCGTGCGTCCTGAACGGGCCGGAGTCGGCCGGGGCGCGCCCGCTGACGATCGTGTCCAGCAAGGTCTTCTGCTGCGGCAGGCTCTTCATCTGCATGGCCTGGATCTGGAAGGTGATGCCGGCGCTCGTCTCGAATCCCGGCATGAAGACATCGTTCGACAGGCGGTACTCGCCGGTCGAGTCCCTGATGAAGCGCACGACCGGCAAGGCGTTCATGCGTTCGCCGCCGGGGGGATTGCGGTACGTCCATACGACGACGTTCGGCAGGAAATCGTTGCGGGTCTGTTCCTGTTCGAGGTCGTCGGGGGGGCCGAGCAGGATGAAGATCTTGCCGCGGTCGGTCTTCCATCCCTGCTTGGTGGAATCGGTGAACAGTCCATTCGCCTCGGCCACGCGCTCGAAGAACCGTCTCCGGTATTCGTTGTCGGGGGTCGAAGCGACCGGGTCGCGGCTGGCCCAGAACTTCTGGATGAAGGCGGTCCGATCGGCGTCGGTCGACAGGAGACGGTAGGCCTGGTCTTCCTCCCCCGTCAGGAGGTAGCGCACCGGTCCCTCGCGCCAGCGCTCGGTCGGCGCATCGTAGTTGGCGCTCTTCGGCGCGGGACGCGCCCCCGGGCGCCGTTCGTCGGCGCGGGCGAGGGCCTGCGACGAGCGCTCTGGGATGATGACCGGGGCCGCGGCGATCATGCCCGCCGCCAGGATCGCAAGTGCGCCGCGCATCAGGTCCTCCGCACGCTGTCGCGTGGCCCCATGTTAGATCGGCCCTTCCGGGGCCTTCAAGTCGCCCGCATGCGCCGAACGGACCCTGTCGGCGATGCCGGCCGGCACGAACCACCTGGGGCGGCGGGGGGGGAACGTCAGGACCTGCGGGCCCGGGCTCAGGACTTCGTCTTCTTCTCCCGGATCTCGACCTTCTTGATCGCGATGTCCTTGATCGGGCGGCTGGCGGAGCGCGGGGCGCTGCCGACGGTCGGCACGTTGGCGATCGTCTTCACGGTGTCGAGTCCCTCGACGACGCGCGCGAACACCGTGACCCTCCCGTCCATGTCGGGCTGTGCGGTCGCGGCGATCATGAAGATGCTTCCCGACTCTTCGGCGCCGGTCTGCGAGTTGCGCACCTGGGCCACGACACCCGGCAGGACCTTGAGCCCGTTCGGCTCGGGCGAGACGTTGTAGCCGGGCGAGCCGCGCTCGTCGGCCGTCGGCGAGCCGCCGAAGATCGACTCACCCTTCACGATCCGATGGAACAGGAGGCCGTTGTAGAAGTCCAGGTTGACCAGGTCGATGAAGTTCCGGGTGTGGAACGGGGCCAGATCCTTATAGAAATCAATGACGATCTTGCCGAAGTCGGTGTCGATGACCGCCTGGTACTCCTTCGAAGGGTCGTACTTCCTGATGATGCGCGTCGCCAGCGTCTGCTCGGGAATGCCGGCGGCCGACCAGGTGATGCGATACGTGCCGATTCCGGAGATCTTCGGGAAGTGCTCGTTGAGGTTGACGATTTTCCCGAAGTAGGCGTTCGCCTCGAGGATCTTCGGCTGCCCCTCCTTGGACGCCGCCGGCACCTTCGCCCTTTCCAGCTTGTTCCCGTCGCTGTCGAACACCTGAAACCCCGCCTCGATGTCGAGACCCGGGTTGACCCACGCGGCGGTCCCCTCGTTCTTGAAGAGAATCGAGACCTGGGTCGGGTCGCCCGAGTACGAGAACCGTCCCGGCGTCTCGATGTGGACGTACAGCTTGGCCGCGTCCTCGCCGAGGGCCGGGGAGGGGGCGCTCAGGAGCGCCGCAGAGAGCGCCAGGGACAGGGGAACGAGCGCGCCCGCACGCCGCGCGGCCGACCCGCTTCGCTTCATAAGGGAACAAGCATTCATCTCTCGCACCTCATCGCCAAGTTCGATTCTCTTCCACAACGGGGGATACCGGTGCACCGGCCCTCAAACAACGACGCGCGGCGACAAGGCCGCGCGCCCCCATGATGCTACGACAGGATGTGGGGGCTGTCAAACCGCGGTCCCACAGGCTCCTCGGACACGCTCCTATCCCCGGATCAGCGTGAGCAGCAGGAGCAGAGGGGCCGGCAGCGGGTCACCCGCCACCGGTCCCAGGGTCGCGGCCAGCACGGATCCGAGGAAGGTGACGAGGGTGATGACCGCGCCCACAGCCGCGCGCCCGCGGAGCCGACGGCGAAATGGACGCGGCAGGCGGCTGACCCTCGATGGTTTCGTCTCGATTCGCACCTGCGCCATGCTCCCGGCGCGGGAATTGTGTCACCTCCTCGCGTGCGCGGCAAGGACAACCGCCGTCGGCGGGCACGGCCGCCCCCCCCGCGACCATCGGCCGACCCCGGCGCGCGTGGCGCGGGCCCCCGCATTATGCTGACAGGACATTCTCTGAAAGGCGTTGCGGGACACGGCTTTTGGTCGTATATGAACACGACTTCGGGAGGAGATTCGATGTTCTGCTCGGGCTGCGGCGGCGCGATGGCCGCCAAGAGGTACTGCAATGTACCGGTCGAGATCTGCGACGGGTGCGGCGGGACCTGGCTGGAGGAGGGTCGTCTGAAGTGGATCATCGAGATCGGGCCGAAGTCGCTGCCGGCCGACCGCGTCAAGCGGCTCACGGCCTACTCGCGGTCGGAGGCCCCCGCCTACCGTCTTGGGGAGGATGAAACGCGGCGCATCGTCAAGTGCCCGTACTGCATCGGCATCATGCGGCCCGTCAATTATTCGGCGAACTCCGGCGTGGCCATCTACAAGTGCATCAACGACCACGGTGTGTGGCTCCCCAAGGACGGCGTCGATCGGCTGGTCCTGTTCATCGACACCTGGGACCGCCTTCTGCGCGAGAACGGTCCCTATTACGCCCACCTGGCGCAGCTCGAGCGCAAGCGGTTCCTTCGCAAGCTGAGCGTCTGACCGGGGCGACGCCGCCGGCCCTCGCTCGGCGGAGTTGTCGGGGACTCGCGCGCGTCCGGCTCACCGACTTCGTGGCGTGCGTGCCAGGACGCACCCGATGACGCGCCGGGCCCCGGCGGCGAGAAGCGCTCGGGCACACGCCTCGAGCGTCGCTCCCGTGGTCACGACATCGTCGACCAGCAGGATGGTGCGGCCGCGGGCCCGTCCGGGTCGTGCCACGAAGCATCCGGCCAGGGACCGCAGCCTCTCGCTGCGCGACAGGCCGAGCTGACGGCGCCCGGCGCGGCGCCGCCTCAGGGCGGCCGTGTCCAGAGGCAGGAGGGTGCGACGGGCAATGGCGAGGGCCAGGCGTTCGGCCTGGTTGTATCCCCTGCGATAGCGGCGCCAGAGGTGCAGAGGTACCGGCACGACGAGATCGGGACGCTCCGCGAAGATGAGAGGGGCGAGCCGGAAGACCATGCGCCTGCCGAGGGCGGGGCCGAGGTAGTCCATGTCGGCGAACTTGAAGCCGTGGACGAGGTGGCGGATCGTCCCCTCGTACTCCGCCCCCCAGAGGAGGGCCTGCAGGGGGCCGCGGCGCGGCCGGTAGCCCGGGAGCCAGGGCAGGCTCTCCCAGCAGGACGCGCAGACACCCCCCTCCTGGCGACAGGGGAGCGCCCTTCCGCACGCCAGGCAGTCGGCGGGAAACAGCACCGGGACAAGCGCCTCGAGGAGGCGTGCCGCGGCGCGCGCAACGATCCTCAACCGGCCCTTCCCGGGAGCCGGAAGCCTCGCTGGTTCGCGCGGCTTCTAGCCCACCAGCAGTGACCGGCCCTCCATCTCGTCGGGGGGGCGCAGGCCCAGAATCGCGAGCATCGTCGGAGCGACGTCCGACAGAAGCCCCCCCTCCCGCACCCTTTTCCCCTCCATCCCCGGGGCGACCACGTGCACCGGGACAGGGTTCATCGTGTGCGCCGTGACCGGCGTCCCGTTCGCGGGATCGATCATCTGCTCGGCGTTGCCGTGGTCCGCCGTCACGACCGCGAAGCCGCCGAGACGCAGGGTCTCCCCGACCACCGCCTCGACGGAACGGTCGATGACCCGGCAGGCGGCGACGGTCGGGTCGAACCTCCCGGTGTGTCCGACCATGTCGGCGTTGGCGTAGTTCAGGATGACCACCTGGCGGGGCTTCCGGGCGAGCCGCTGCAGGACCTCCCGGGTCAGCTCGGGGGCGCTCATCTCCGGCTGGGTGTCGTAGGTGGCGATCCTCGGCGAGGGGACGAGGCAGCGCTCTTCGCCGGGGAAGACGTGCTCCTCGCCGCCGTTGAAGAAGTAGGTGACGTGCGCGTACTTCTCGGTCTCGGCGATGCGCAGCTGGGGAAGGCCGGCCTGGCTGACGACCTCGCCCAGGATTCCGGTCAGCCGTTGCGGCGGAAACGCGACCGGAAGGGTCCAGGAGCGGTCGTAGGCCGTGAAGCACACGAACCGGGCGAGCGCGGGCCGGGCCGGCAGGGGGAAGCCGCCGAACGCCGTCTCGGTAAAGGCGCGTGTGAGCTGGCGCGCGCGATCGGCGCGGAAGTTGAAGAACACCAGGGCGTCGCCGTCCAGGACGCGCGTGTCGCGCCCCGAACCGGTGGCGGATCCGCGCACGATCGACGGCACGAAGAACTCGTCCGAAAGCCCCGCGGCGTATCCGGACTCGACCGCCGCGAGGGCGGATGGATGCGCCTGTCCCTCGCCCAGGACCAGGGCCCGGTACGCCTTCTCGGTGCGGTCCCAGCGCGTGTCGCGGTCCATGGCGTAGTACCGCCCGGAGACCGTCGCGATGCGTCCCAGGGAGATCTCGCGCAGGATCGACTCGGCGCGTCGCACGTACGCAAGCGCGCTCCGGGGGGGCGTGTCGCGGCCGTCGGTGAAGGCGTGCAGGAAGAGGTTCCGCACGCCGCGCCTGGCCGCCGACCGGACGATCGATTCGAAGTGGTCGATGTGGCTGTGTACCCCGCCGTCGCTGAGGAGCCCCACGACATGGAGGGCCGCCCCCTCGCGTGCCGCGGCGGCGAACGCCTCCGCGAGGACCTCGTTCCGGTCGAACTCGCCGTCGCGGATGGCGCGGTTGATGCGCGACAGGTCCTGCAGGACGACACGCCCGGCGCCGAGGCACAGGTGGCCGACCTCGGAGTTTCCGATCACGCCCGGCGGCAGGCCGACCGCTTCGCCGGAGGCCGCGAGCAGACCCGTGGGGAAGTCGCGGGCGAGCCGTTCCATGAAGCGCGGCCGGCTCGCCGCGATGGCGTTTCCTTCGGTGGCGTCACTGTGGCCCCAGCCGTCGAGGACGACGAGGACCGCGGGGAGAGCGTTGGCGGCCAGCTACCCCTCCCCCGACTCGGCGGTGTAGACGGGGGCGGTGCTGATGCCGAGCTCCTCGATCGGACGCTCCTCCTGGAAATCGACCACGATGCTGTTCCATTCTCCGCAGCGCTCGCAGTAATCGACCCAGGCGGGGTGCTTGCGGGAGCAGGTGGCGCAGATGTATTCCACTTTAAGCACTTCGGCCTGACGCAGAACGAGCTCGAGCTCCGTCAGGGCCTCGCGCATGTTTCCCTGGCGCTCCATGATCTTGGCGAGGTAGTAGTGCAGGGCGGGGAAGTAGGTCACCCGGCCCTTCATCTGGGAGAACTGCTGCAGCGCCTCGTCGATCATCTCGAGACGGTAGTAAAGCTTCCCGAGAAAGAAGCGGGGGATGATGTCCTTCTTGCTCTTCCAGATCGCCGCCTTGAGCGCCTCGATCGCCCGGCGCGGCTGCTCCTGGCCCAGATAGTGGTCCTCGATGGTGCTCAGGAAGATCGGGTGGCCGGTCGCCTCGTACGCCTTATCCCACACTTCGACGGCCTCCTCCGGCTGCCGCAGAGCCAGGAGCGCCCTGCCCAGGGCGAGGGGGGCCGGGACGAAGGCCGGCTCCATGGCGACGAGCCGGCGGAGCATGCCGACCGCGTCGCGGGCCTTGCCGGCCTGGAGAAGACTCTGCGCCAGCATGTAGCGGATGCCGAGGTGGTACTTCTTCTCCGCCTTGCGCGAGCGGCCCATGTCGGAGAGCTGGTCCTCGATGCGCTTCTGGATCTCCCAGGCCTTCTCCCAGGCGCCTTCGCTGACGCAGATGGCCCGGTACTTCCGGCTGGCGGCCAGGGAGCGCTTGGGGTTCAGCTCGATGATGCGATTCAGGACACCCTTGGCGTTCTCCCGCGCTCCCGACTCCTCGTAGTCGGAGACCAGCGAGTAGAGCGGGTGCAGGTCGTCCTCCTTCACGCGCGCGGCGCGCCGGTGAAACTCGATCGCCTCGGCGTAGCGCCGCAGTCCCCGCAGCACCTCCCCTCCCTTCAGGAGGGCCTCGAAATGGTTCGGGTCGATCGCCAGCACCTCGTTGAAATGCTCGAGGGCTCTCTCCTCGCGTCCGTTCAGCATCGACTCGACGCCGCGCAGGTAGAGCTCCTCCGCCTCCTGGCGTGAGCGCGCCTGGCGCCTGACGCTGAAATCACGCAGCATGCGACGCAGATCGCGCAGAACGCCGAACAGGAGCGGTACCAGCATGGACACACCGCTCGCCAGGAGCAGCGCGAACCAGACGGGGATGTGCAGGCCGTGGCCGAAGACGATCTGGCTGTCGAGTGTGTCCTTGTTCGTGCCGTAGAGGATGGACAGGACGATGACGACGATCGCCCCGAACATCAGGTAGAGAACGGTGCGGATCTTCATCGCTGTCCCGAGGGGCCGATCCTACAGAAGCCCCTTCTCGACCTTTCCCTGGCAGGAGAGGCAATGGCTGGCATACGGCACCGCCTCGAGACGCTTCTTCTCGATCTCCTCTGCGCACTCCACGCACACGCCATAGGCCCCCTTGGCGATGCGCTGCAGCGCCGCGTCCACCTGCTGCAGCACCTCGCGGTCGGTGTTGGAGAGGGAGTAGAGAAACTCCTTCGTGTAGGCGCTCGACGCCTTGTCCGCGAGGTCCTGCGTCCCCTCGTCCTCCGTCAGCCTGCCGTAGGTCTTGTTCTTGTTGTACGCCTCCGACAGTCCCTTCTTCTTCTCGAGGAGGCGCTTCTTGTACGTTTCGACCTGTTTCTTGGGCATCGCCATCGTGGAAGCTGTCCTTTCCGTCCCGCGGGCCGAGCGCGAGCCTCAGGGAATCCCGTATCGCTTGCGTTTTTCGAGGAGGGTCTTCCGGTTGATGCCCAGGATCCGCGCCGCCTCGCTGCGGTTGTTGCCGGTGATGCGCAGGACTTCGCGGATGTACGCCTCCTCGATCTGGGCCAGTGAACAAAGCTTCTGCACCGCCGCCGCGACCGGAGAGGCGGGCCTGACGTCTCCGACCCGGACCGCCTCGGCCGGGATCTCCGCTCCGTCCTCCAGGATCGCGGCGCTTTCGAGCACGTTCTGCAGCTCCCTCACGTTCCCCGGCCACGCGTGCCGGATCAGCCGGTCCAGGGCCCCCTTCGTCAGCCGCTTCGGCGGGGCGCCCGCCTTCCGCGCGATCTCGAGCAGGACCTGCTGTGCCAGGACCGGCACGTCCTCCAGTCGATCCCGCAACGGCGGAATCTCGATACGGATGACGTTCAACCGGTAGAACAGGTCCTTCCGAAAGCTCCCGGCCAGGACCAGCGCCTCGAGATCGGCCTGGGTCGAGGCCAGGATCCTCACGTCCACCGAGATCGTCCGGGTGCCCGCCAGGCGCTCGAACGAGCGTTCCTGCACCACCCTCAGGAGCTTCCCCTGAAGCGACGGCTGCAGCTCGCTCACGCCGTCGATCAGGATCGTCCCGCCATCCGCCAGCTCGAAGCGCCCCTTTTTCTGGTCGGTCGCTCCGGTGAAGGCGCCCTTCTCGTGGCCGAACAGCTCGCTTTCGAAGAGCGTGTCCGGGATCGCCGCGCAGTTGACCTCGATGAGGGGCAGCTCGCGCCGCGCGCTGCCGTAGTGCAGCGCCCGCGCCACCAGCTCCTTGCCCGTCCCCGTCTCTCCCTGCACGAGGATCGTCTGGGCCTCGCTCGCCGCGAGCTGGCGGATCAGATCGCGCAGCCCGCGCGTGAACGACGAGTCCCCCACCATGCGGTCGGCGCCGTACATCTTCTCCTGCAGCTCGCGCAGGCGGTGGATCTCGCGGCGCGCCCGCGACTCCTCGAGCGCGCGACCCACGGCCACGCGCAGCTTGTCCAGGCGGTCGAACGGCTTCTCGAGATAGTCGGTGGCGCCGGACTTGATGGCCTCGACCGCGCTCTCCACCTGGCCGAAGGCGGTCATCATGATGACGATGGCCTCCGGGTGGCGGGCCCTGAGCAGGCGCAGGACTTCCAGGCCGCTGGTGTCGGGCAACCGGAGGTCCAGCAGCACCAGGTCGGGCTCGTGCTCGTCGGCCATCTGCATGCCCTCGGCCCCCGTCCCCGCCGAATACACCTCGACCTGGTCCTGGCTCAGCACCTTGGCCAGAAGCGCGCGGATGTTCTTCTCGTCGTCGATGACGAGGACGCTGTCCATTCATCGACCCTCCACCCTGTCCCTCCCCACGCAGGGGGGAGGGAAGGGCTGGTGCAAGTCGTTGCCCCGCCTCATCCGGCGACCAGGTAGCGGAAGACCGATTCC